>DATLQY010000226.1:0-7616 GCA_035534975.1 Pirellulales bacterium | reverse complement strand
GGAAACGTCTCGGCAGGCAGCCCGGTTTCGGCCGCGGCTCGTTCGACTGCCTTGTGGTACGCGTCCACCAGCACCGCCTCGGCGTGGTTCCGCAGAACACCCCGGCTCACCAGCCCCTCGAGTTCCTGCCTCTGCTCGACGATCGCGCCCCTCCAATTTCCCGACCGGCGGTCGGGTTGGTGGGCCCACTTCAGCGCGTGGGTGATCATGAGAGTGAGCCGGCTTTCGACCTCTCGCCGGTCGCGTCGGGCCATGTCCGTCAGGTACTCCGCGAGATTGGGGTAATCGACCTCATTAAGCCGGCCCAACCGGATCAGTTCGGCGATGGCCTCCAACCATGCCGTCTCGTCTCGCTCGTACAGCACGCTCGGAGAATGTGCCTGCACCGTCGTCATCAGTCCCTCGCTCGACTTCGCCGCCCCACTCTTGCCAGTGTAGCAGACACCGGGCGTGGAAGATATGACCGAGAGCCACGACAGACATCCTATCATCAAAGTCGCCACGATCGCTGGATCGGCACAGTTGGTCAAACCCCAGCGGCGGGCAGTGGTCGTCGTTGGCCAGACCCGTGTTCAACGCACCGACGTCTCGCGCCAAGAGGATTTTCCCGTAAGGCGTTCCCTCGAAGCCAAAGAAATGATAGGTTATCGCCTGCTGCAAATCCGCTCTCAGCTTGGTGGCCGAAACTTGCGAGCCGTAGAGCGGCTACGGCCCGATGAAAGACCCCCGGTTCCGCCGATTCCATCATGTCGCGATTACGAAGCAAGGCGGCTAGCAGCGCAAAGCTCAATGGGCAGGTTGCGCCGTCGACTGCACCAATCGAACTTCGCGGCGCGAATTCGAGCCTGTCCGGCCAAAATAAATGGGGAGGCCATGTCCATGGCATTAGCTGGGAAGTGCGGCGCGGCGATGCAGAGACCGTTCTTGCGCTTTTGCAGCCTGATCGCTTCAAGTGCGTCGTCACGTCACCGCCATATTACAGCCAACGCGACTACGAAGTGGAAGGCCAAATTGGACTCGAGAAGACATTCGACGCATATGTTGATCGCATCGTCAGCGCCATGGAGGCCGTCCACCGCGTTCTTGCCCCCGACGGGTTGCTCTTCTTGAATCTCGGGGACACTTACTACTCGGGAAGAGGCCAGCCAAAGGGAGTCGACCGCAAAAACGGGGCGAGGCGATTTGGCCTTCGGCCAGTGGATGCCAGCGGGCTAGGAGTCTCCCGAAAGACCACCATCGGGATCCCTTGGAGGGTAGCGTTACGACTGATTGACGGCGAAAAAAAATGGATCTTGCGATCGCCGATTATCTGGCGACGCGACGGCAGCATTCCCGAGCCGACGGCTCACGACCGCCCGTGGCGGACGCATGAGATGCTGTTCATGTTCAGCAAACAACCGCGCTACTATTTTTCACGCGCTGCGCTGCAGTGTGAGGAAGACATTTGGGCGATTTCATCGCGGCCGAAAAGCTCTAAAGGGGTTCATTCCGCAGCCTTTCCCGACGAACTCGTGCGTAAGTGTCTCGACGCCGGCTGCCCTGCGGGAGGAGACGTTCTCGATCCGTTTGCCGGAAGCGGGACCGTCCTGCGCGTCGCCATACAATCGGGCCGGCCTGCGCTTGGGATCGACTTGAGCGAGCCGTATTGCGAACACATGGCCAAGACCCTCACGAGTCTTGGCGCGACTTGACAAACGCCACCGCATGTACCTCTCCACTTTGCTAGTCGAACAGAGCCTTGCAGCGCTCGAGACAATGCACCCGTTTTTCGGGACGTCCTTTCTCGCCTTCAAGCGGTTTGGCCTCCCTGTGGGAACTTCCGTGCGTCTCAATCTTTCCTCAGTCTTCGATGTCGTGCTAAGTGAGCACTACAGGCCGACACAAGAGTATGACGGCTTTTACCAGCCGTTTCAGACTAGCAACAGGGCAGCGCGCTGGGTCTCCCCTCGCTACGGCAGTACCACGCTGCAGCGGATCACGAAAGACACATTCGGGGATGCCCTGCTCCATCCCAGGCCGTCCGATTGGGGATGGCGAGTCAACTACGTAGAAGTGCTCCAAAAACACCTCGGCACGTCACGCATTCCGACGTTGGACCTGGCGGTATGGCTGTTCCGCGACGAGGACTGGGCGGCCAATGCCACGCCGAACGATCTTCTAGACCGTCTGTTCAAGAAGTACGACATTAGCCCGACCGAAGTTCGTGCCATTTTCGACACAACGATTCCATCGCCCTCGGGCCAATGGATGCAACAAGAACGACCTTCGGAATACGAACTCCTTTCCGTCATTGGTTTCCCTCCAGGATATGTGCCGAGGGAAGGTGTGACCCTTCAGTGCCTCGAGTTGAAGGAGGTCGGTCCTGCAACGTCATTTCGGTACGAGCCGTCCGATCGGTTGAATATCATTACGGGTGACAACAGTCTTGGTAAGACTTTTGTTTTGGAGTGCATTTGGTTTGCGCTCACGCGTCAATGGCTGGAACAGGCAATCCTGCCACGTCGCAATGTTCCGAAGAAGGTGCCTGAGATTGCCTTCGAACTCGCAATTGGGGCATTTGCTTTGCCGAAGAAGATTTGCGGCTACGAATGGGATCGCCAACGATGGGAAGTGCCCCAGGATGCCGAGTCGCTCCTAGACACCCAGTCATTGCCCGGCGTGGTCATTTACGCGCGATTCGACGGTTCATTCGCCGTCTTCGATCCGGCCAGGGCGTCATCCGGCGATGGTGCATCCACGGTGGCCGGCCAGCGCCAGGTCTTTCTGGAGCGCAGGCACATTTGGAGCGGACTTCCCGTCGACCCTACCGCCCAAAAAGTCGAATGGATATGCAACGGGCTGCCGCGCGACTGGGTCTCGTGGCAAACCAGTGGAGCACGTTATCAAGAGCATTTTTCCTCATTACAAGCCTGCTTGAGATCGCTTTCCCCACCGGAGAGCGCTCCGATTGAGCCTGGAGATCCAATGCGTCTGCCGGGCAACTCTCAAGAGATTCCGACGATCCGGCTTCCATACGGTGATGTACCAGTGGTGCATGCTTCCGCAGCCGTCCAACGGATCGTCACGCTTGCATATGTTCTGGTTTGGACCTGGCACGAGCACTTGGCGAACTCGGAAGTCTTGCGTCAGCACCCGCAACAGCGATTGGTGCTGATGATTGACGAGGTTGAGGCGCACCTCCATCCGCGGTGGCAACGTTCGATCGTCCCGGCGCTCATGGAAACAGTCAAGCAATTATGGCCGTCGGTATCGCCTCAAATCCACTTGGCAACCCATTCTCCTTTAGTTTTGGCCTCGGCGGAAATGGAGTTCGATCCGAATCTCGACAAACTTCACCACCTGCGTGCGGATGGGAGCGAGGTGCTGCTGGAAGAGTTAGAATTCGTCAAGCGTGGGACGGCGGATGCGTGGCTGATGTCGGAGGTGTTTGGACTCGCCCACGCACGCTCGATCCCGGCTCAACAAGCCATTGAGAATGCGAAGAAGCTGCAGTTCAGCGACACGCCCAGCACGACAAGCGTTCGTGAAGCCCAGTCGAACCTAGCCCGCGCCTTGGCGGAGGACGATCCGTTTTGGCCTCGATGGCGGCAGTTTGCAGTCGATCACGGTGTAAATGAATGATCCATGTTAATATGCAGCCGGAGCCCGTCGAGTTTGACGCCTTGGTGCGCCACCCCGGGGCGTCCTTCTTGATGACGTGCCCGACGCCAACGACGAAGGAGTTCAAGACTCACAGCTATTGGAGAGCGCTCCTCAGCAAGACGCGAGAGTTGTACGGAGCCGTTTGTGCCTATAGTTGTCACTATGTTCCAGCCGATACAGGTGTCGACACCATCGAACATTTCAGGCCAAAGTCGAAATATCCGAGCGACGCATACGAGTGGTCCAACTATCGATTTGTCTGCGGTCGCCTTAATGGACGAAAGGGGAACCATGAAGATGTGCTCGACCCGTTTCACGTTGAGAACGGCTGGTTCGTAATCGAGTTCCCGTCGTTACTGGTCAAACCGGCCCCAAATCTTGAACCGGACCTCAAAGGGCGAGTTCGGCAAACATGCGAGCGCCTTGGCCTCAACGACGAGGGAACATGCCTCAAGCAACGATACAAATCCGTCGAGGATTTTTGCCTTGGGCGAGTCCGTTTCGACTTGCTCGAAACTGATGCTCCCTTTCTCGCCGCTGAGATTACGCGTCAGGGCTTGCGCGCGACTTTGATAAAGATCATGCAATTTCCCGCAGAATCAACCGATTGAGCTATTGGGCCGCATTTTGTCTGGCAGGTCGCCATTCTGCCAACAATCTTGGTATCCGAGCAAACCACTACCGCCGTTTCCTGGCGATGGCGCGCTGCATGGCGGTGCCCATGTCGGCCGGTCCCGCGGCGACCTCGATGCCGGTGGCCTCCAGCGCGGCGACCTTCTCAGCGGCGGTCCCTTTGCCTCCCGAGATGATCGCGCCGGCGTGGCCCATGCGCTTACCCGGCGGCGCGGCGCGGCCGGCAATGAACGCCGCCACTGGCTTCGTGACGTGCTCGCGGACGAACGCCGCCGCCTCTTCCTCGGCCGTGCCGCCGATTTCGCCCATCATCAATATCGCCTCGGTCGCCGAATCGGCCTGGAACATGCGGAACAAGTCGACGAACGACGTCCCCACGATCGGATCGCCGCCCAAACCGACGCAAGTCGATTGCCCAAGGCCCAGACTCGACAGTTGCCAGACCGCCTCGTAGGTGAGCGTGCCCGAACGGCTCATCACGCCCACGGGACCCTTCTTGTGAATATAGCCGGGCATGATGCCGATCTTGCACTCCTCGGGCGTGATCACGCCGGGGCAGTTGGGCCCCACGAGCACCGACTTCGAGCGACGGACGATCTCGTAAACTCGCACCATGTCGATCACCGGCACCCCCTCGGTGATGGCGATCACGGTCTTGATCCGCGCGTCGACCGCTTCCAGGATCGCGTCGGCAGTGAAGGCGGGCGGGACGAAGATCATCGTCGCGTCCGCGCCGGTCTGTTCGACCGCCTCGACGACCGTGTCGAACACCGGCAGGCCAAGCACGGTTTCGCCACCCTTGCCGGGCGTGACGCCGCCGACCATCTTCGTGCCGTACTCCAAGCACCCCTTGGTGTGGAACTGGCCCACCTTGCCGGTGATGCCCTGGCACAGGACGCGCGTGTTCTTGTCGATCAGGATACTCATGAGGCGAGGTGAGTCTTGAGTGGTGAGTGGTGGGTTACGCGGCGTTCGAGGCCTTGACGACTTTCTGCGCGGCGTCGGTCAGGCCGGTGGCCGAGATGATATCGAACTTGCCGCCGGCGAGAATCTTGCGGCCTTCCTCGACTTCGGTCCCTTCCAGACGGACCACCAGAGGCACGTTGAAGCCGACCTGCTGATAAGCCTCCATGATCGCCGTGGCGATCGTCGTGCAACGCATGATGCCGCCGAAGATATTGACCAGCACCGCCTTCACGTTCTTGTCGGAGAGCAGGATGCGGAAGGCCTCGGTCACCTGCTGGACGTTGGCCCCACCCCCCACGTCCAGGAAGTTGGCAGGCGAGCCGCCGTGCAGCAAGATCAGGTCCATCGTGCTCATCGCCAGACCGGCGCCATTGACCAGGCAGCCGATGTTTCCCTCCAGCTTGACGAAGCTCAAGCCGGCCTGGCCGGCGCGGACTTCCATCGGCTCTTCCTCGGCCAGATCGCGCAACTCGGCCAGGTCCTTGTGGCGGAACATCGCGTTGTCGTCGAACGTCATTTTGGCGTCGAGCGCCAGGAGCTCGCCCGCCCCGGTCACCACCAGCGGGTTGATCTCGGCCAGGCTGCAATCCTGTTGGACGAACACGCGGCAAAGCCCCTTCATGAACTTCTCTGCGCTCGCTACGCTGGCGCCCTTGATCCCCAGCCGCGCGGCCAGCTTGCGGGCCTGGTAACTCAACAAGCCCGTGTCGGGATGAAAACGCTCGCGGAAGATCAGCTCGGGTGTTTCGGCGGCGACCTCCTCGATGTTCATGCCCCCTTGGGCCGAGACCATCAGCACGGGTCCGGCCGCCGCCCGGTCGACGACGATGCCCAGATAGAGCTCGCGGGCAATGTCGCAGCCCTCCTCGACGAGCACCTGGCGGACGGTCTGGCCGGCCGGTCCGGTCTGGATCGTCACCAGCGGCTGGCCGAGCAGGTTGCCGGCGACCTTGGCCGCGTCGGCGGCGTTCTTGACGAGCTCGACGCCATGTTGGGCGGGGTTGGTCTTGACCGTTCCCTTGCCGCGTCCGCCGGCGTGGATTTGGGCCTTGACCACGGCCAGCTTGCCGCCCAATTCCTTGAAAGCGGCCGCAGCCTCGTCGGCCGTTCGGGCGACGAGACCACGTGGCACGGGCACGCCGGCCTTGCGGAGGATTTCCTTGGCTTGGAATTCGTGAATTTTCATGCGCTCGATCGTCTCGGGAGCCGCGTGAGTGGAAGTCGGCGATTATAGGACCCGCCAAGAACGCGGGTCAAGGACCAACGATCCCAGGTCCTCGGGACTGTTGTCCGGTACGGCGGTGCGGCGGGCAACTTGTATCCTGCGGCAAACTGTCACGGAGGAGTTCGAGAATTGGAGGTCGCAAATTGCGACCTCCAATCCGGCCGCGAGGATGGGACTGCGCCTCGCGTATTTGCGTGCCCATTGTAAAATCACAGCGTATCGTCGGAAGCATTGATTGCCAACGGTCATGGCGTGTTATAATCGTCTTGGGCTACTTCACGTGATTCCCCGGTGTGACCCATGTCAACGAAAACCGAAATCACCATCGTCGACCGCGGCCGAGGGCCGCAGCTCTCCACTAGTCGAATCACCGTCCAAGACCTGGTGCCTTATTTCCAGGATGGGTGCTCCCACGCGGAGATCATGCGATGGATTCCCTGCCTGACGGACGAAGAGATTCGCGTCATCAAGCAATACATCGACGAACACTGGGATGAAGTCATGGCGGAGGATCGACGGATTGAGCAGCGTAATGCAACCCGGAAGAACAGCCCCGAGGTCGAGCGCATTCTCCGAGAAGCCCGTGCCGAGCGTTTGGCGACCACGGAGAGACTTCAACGGGAACAAGCCGACAGGGACACCAAGTGAATGGGCTCCTCGCAGATGTGAACATCCAGGGGCAAGTGGATCGACTAGTCGCGCGGATGAAGTCAGGGCCCTGGAAGTTGTTTTGGGACGACTTGCAGCTGCCGTATTTGCGCTTTTCGGACGTTGGCTTGGCGTTCGACTCGCCGGATTCGCTCGTTTGGCAAACGTGCCAGCAGCAACAACTCGTTTTGATTACAGATAACCGCAATCGGGACGCTCCCGATTCACTGGAATCGACTATTCGGAACGAGAACGCTGCGAACTCTCTTCCTATTCTGACGATTGGCAAAGTTCGACGTCTTCGCCAAGATCCCGATTACGCCGGCCAGGTCATCGAGGGCCTGCTGGACATTCTGCTTCGGATCGACTCGTTCCGTGGCACCGGACGCATCTACCTGCCATAGACCGTACCTGCGCAAGGTTATCCCCCCGCGGCGTTCGACCGGCTATACTCGATGCTCCCCGCCCGAACCGGCGCGGCTGAAGGACACCCAACGTGGAT
>DATLQY010000225.1:0-26144 GCA_035534975.1 Pirellulales bacterium | reverse complement strand
TCTTCGCCTTCCCAGGCTTCAGCCGAGAGGTCGCCCTCGCAACTGCTGGGTCGGCTACATGTCGAACGAGCAATTCACATGGTTCAGCTCCTTTCAGCTAAACTAGATCAACCAAGCTTCGCCTGGCGCACCAAAAAGATGGAGGGCAAAAAAATCAGAAAAGTCGTCCGGTTCCTATCTTTTTGCCTCCCATTTTTCTGCCCTCAATCCGTGTTCGATCGGTGTTTCATACGTGGCTAACAGGACGATTGAGTTCATTTTTCATCGTCAGCCAAGGGGAGCTGTGTGCCAACCTGGCTTAGGAATTGTGTGCCGACGTGCTGGATTTCGAGAAAACCGGCCTGTTCGCGGGCCGGCTTGTAGACTTGAAACGCCTTGAGAATTCCCAGCGTGGCGGCGCTTTCCAGCGGCCCGATGAAACCCGTATCGCGGTCGAGAAAATAGGACTGTCCCGCCCAAAAAGCCATCTGCTCGGCCGTCAGGAAATAGCAGCCGGCGTGCGGGTTCAACGCCGGACGGAACCGCACCGGCGCGCCGAACGCTTCGGCCGTGATCTCCGGCGAGGCCGCCACGTCGCGCACTTGGGCCGTCACCCTCGGCCGCAGGTCGCCGTCGACGTAGACCTTGCGGGCGACCACGTAGCCCGCCACTTCGTAACGGTTCGGCTGCAATAGACACTCGCGCCCCGCCAGGCGGTCGAACCAAGCCAGCTTGTGGAAGAACCAGGGGTCGAGCAGGATCAGGTCGTCTTCGAGGTAGGCGTAATAATCGTACCGTCCCAAGGCGTCGCGCAGCACGGCCTGGCACTCGAACCCCAACAAGAGCGGTTCGACCTGCATTGCATGATGTGTGTAGAGTTGCGCTGGCACGGGTAACTGGTCCAGCAGGTGCCGGCCTCGCGTCGTGCAGACGACGAGGTCGATTTCGTGCGACAGATCCTGGTTGGCGGGGATCGCGGCGCGGCGGGCAATGTGCAGCATGCGTTGCTCACGGCCGAAGATGTTCCAGAGCGCCGACAGGCACGCCGCCACGGCTTGCTTGCGAACCTGCGGTTCCTGCGCCAGCGAACAGAACCGCCCGCCAGGCTCGTGATGATAGTAGTGCGGAATCGCGAATAGGATCTTCATGGGACCGATCGCAAGGATACCGCCTAGAGTAGTAGCCAACGTCAGCAACCACCGGGCAAGCGGCAAGCCGGTGGCATGGCATACTCGCCACCATTTACGCGGGTCGTTGAATGTTTTACCACGCCGTCCAGCCGCCATCCACCGTGACCACCGCCCCGGTCATATAGGCCGACGCCGCTGAGAGCATGAACAGCACCGCCCCCTGGTAGTCTTCCGGCGTCGCCATCCGGCCCAACGGAGTTCGGCTGCAATAGTTCTCGACGAACTCGGCGCTTTGCCGGTCGAACACGCCGCCGGGCACGAGGCAGTTGACGCGGATGTTCGCTTCGCGCCAATGGACCGCCAGATAGCGCGTGAGGTTGATCACGCCCGCCTTGGCCGCGGCGTAGGCCACCGGCGAATTGACGCCGGAGCCGCCATAGATTCGCGGGTCGGGCGAGACGACGCCATAGGTCGAGGCCAGGTTCACGATCGCTCCGCCGCCGTGCCGGAGCATGGAGCGGCCGAACGTCTGGCAAGCGAGATGGACCCCCGTCAGGTTGACTTCGAGCACCTGGTCCCAAGCCGCTCGCGGGTAGTCTTCGACGCGTGAAGAGTAAAAGCCGCCTCCTCGGAACTGCGCCGAATTGACGAGTAATCGCGGCGGGCCGAAATCGGCCGTGATCCGTTCGACCGCGCGCTCCAAGTCGTCCGCTTGTGTCGCATCGGTGGGTAAAGCGATCGCGCATCGGCCAGCGACCGACAGTTCCGAAGCAAGTGCTTCGGCCGCCTGCGAGTCGAGGTCGACGATCGCCACCTTCGTCCCCGCTTCAGCCAAGGCCCGGCACAAGGCCCTGCCGATGCGCCCCGCGCCCCCGACGACTGCGGCCACCTGGCCGTCGAGCCCGAACAGACGCGACAGGATGTCGAAAGGTTTTGAATGTTCCACAACGGTGTCTTACCATGAAAAAGACAGTAACGGAACTCGTCAAACGTGGGGTAGGTTTCCAAGGGTGCCATGAAAAAAACGAGTAGCGGAACTCGTGAGAGTTCCGATGGGCACTACGGCAGGTTGGAAACCTGCCCCACGGTCTGCCCCAGCGCAAGGCGCAACGCCTCAACACCCGCTCCCAGCGCCACCGGCGGCGGCCGGCCGCCGGCCAATGCCGTCAAGGCGCCGCGGAGCATCTCCAAATACATGTCGTTCAAGTCGTATCCTGCTCCCTGCCACAGCGTTTCCGCCGGACGGTGGCCCGCGACCAATTCCAGCCGCGCGGTCTCGAATTGCATCCGTAACGTCGCCTCGCTACCAACGAACTCGAACCCCCGGCTGCGATCGCGGCGGCAAAGGCTGAATACGGCATTCGCCAAGGTATTGCCGGGGTAACAGACCGTGACCATCGCCGTGTCGTCCGCATCGATCCCCAGCGCGCCGCTGTTGGCCGTCCGGCGGCTGACGGATTCCGCCGTGCCCAGGCACCAGTTGAAGTAATCAAGCTCGTGGTCCAGTGTCGGCAACGCACCGCCTCCCAAGTCGCGCCGAGCGGCGTAACTCTGCCGGTAGTCCTCCCCAGGGTGCCAGTCCGGCAGATACCCCTCGAACCATGCCTTGGCATACGACACACGGCCGATCCGGCCGGCGAGAACCAACTCACGCGCAAGACGGTACGCGGGATGATAGCGTAACGAGTAAGCCATTCCGGCCCATACGCCGCCGCTGGCCGCCGCGGTCGACAACTGCTCGGCGGCCGCCAGGTCGTCGGAAATCGGCTTCTCGATGAGTACAGGTACGCCGGCGGCCACGTATTCCAGTGCCGTATCGACGTGGCAACTCGTCGGGTTACAGACGATCGCCAGATCGACCCCGGCGGCCATAGCCGCCTCATTCGAATGCACCACCGCGACATCGATCGATGGGGACGGCGCCGCGTTAGCGACCACCTGTCGTCGAACCGCAAGTCGTCGCGTGACCCCGAGTTCGCCCAGGTTGTCGTAATGCCGCCGGCCGATCGAGCCGTACCCGACGACGGCGACGCGGAACGATGAAAAAGATCGTGTGTGTACATCGTGCAGTGGCATCCCCGTATCTCCCGCTTGTCCCCCAATCCCCCCTCAAGAAAACGACCCGTTCGGGTTGCCCTTTTCGTACCTTTTCGTTTCGGCCGATGGAGTAGGCCCGCGCCACGGCCAATTCCGCTGGGCCGCGGGCGAACAACCCTTATTGACCCCTCGTATTCGAAGCTATAAACTACTTGACAGGAAAATGTTACGCAGTTTCCAAGGGCTGCCGCGTCGGCATACGGTGTCCGGGTCGCCGTGGCCGCTTTTGGCGGTCTTGCCCAAGGCCCGTACGCGGCCTGGTTCATGGGCTAGTAAGACCTGGCTTTGCACGGTGCTGGATTGACTCGCTATGGAAGTGCTCGAACGTATCTGGGAGATTCTCGGTGTCCTCTTCGGTGGCATCGCGCGCATCTTCGAGCGCGGGATCACGTCGGTCTTCGGATCGTCGAACGCTCGATATATCAAGAAGTTACAGCCCAGGGTCGACGCGATCAATGCGCTCGAACCGAAATACAAGGCCATGAGCGACGAGCAGCTCCGCGGCCAGACCGCCGAGTTTCGCAAGCGGCTCGGCGGCGGCGAACCGCTCGACGACGTGCTGGTCGAGGCCTTCGCCGTCTGCCGCGAGGCCGGACGCCGTTGGGTGGGCTTGCGTCACTACGATGTGCAGCTCATGGGTGGCATGGTTCTGCATTCAGGGGCCATCGCCGAAATGGTCACCGGCGAGGGAAAAACGCTCGTCGCCACACTACCGGCGTACCTCAACGGCCTGGAAGGCAAGGGGGTCCATGTCGTCACGGTGAATCCCTACCTGGCGCGCCGCGACATGGAATGGATGGGGCCGATCTACATGGGCCTGGGGCTCACCGTGGGGGCCATTTACCCCGACATGGATCCCGAGCTGCGGCAGAAGGCCTACGACTGCGACATCACTTACGGCACGAACAACGAGTTCGGCTTCGATTACCTGCGCGACAACATGAAGCCCTCCGCCAAGGGCGATGACCGCTATCCGAAGCGGTCGCAGCAGTGCCAGAAGAAACTTCACTACGCGATCATCGACGAGGTGGACAACATCCTCATCGATGAGGCGCGCACGCCTTTGATCATATCCGGCCCCGCCCACGACGACGTGACCCGTTATCCCAAGGCCGACAAGATCGCGCGGCAGTTGAAGAAGGACCTGCACTTCGAGGTCAAGGAAAAGGAGCACACCGCCCATCTCACGGACGAGGGCGTGCGCGAGGCCGAGCGGCTGGCCGGCGTCGAGAGCTTCTACACGGCCGGCAACATGGACTGGCCGCACCTGATCGACAACGCGCTGAAGGCCCACCATCTGTACAAGCTCGACGTGAATTACGTCGTCGACGGCGACGAGGTGATCATCGTCGACGAGTTCACGGGCCGCTTGATGCCCGGCCGCAACTGGAGCGACGGGTTGCACCAGGCCGTCGAGGCCAAGGAAGGCCTGAATGTCAAGGCGGAAAACCAAACCTACGCCACGATCACTTTGCAGAACTTTTTCAAGCTCTACGCAAAGATCAGCGGCATGACCGGCACGGCCATGACCGAGGCCTCCGAGTTCTGGAAAATCTACAAGCTGGACGTGCTCGCCATCCCCACGAACCGCGAAATGCGGCGGCTCAATTCGCCCGACGTGATCTACCGCACCGAGCGAGAGAAATTCGAGGCGATCGTCGACGAGATCGAGCGGCTGCACAAGTGGGACCAGATCGAATTGGCCGACGGCACCCATCTGACGGGCACGATCACCAAAGAGCAAGAGGGCCGCTTCGAGCTGCAGCCGGTCGATACGAAGGAGCGGCAGTGGCTCGAGGAGGCGAAGATCAAGCACTTGGAGCGGCGCGGCCGGCCGATTCTGGTCGGCACCGTGTCGATCGAAAAGAGCGAGCGGCTCAGCGCCATGCTCGGCCGCCGCGGAGTGAAGCACGAGGTGCTCAACGCCAAGCACCACCAGCGCGAGGCCGAGATCGTGGCCCAGGCCGGCCGCAAGAATTCCGTCACGATCGCGACCAACATGGCCGGCCGCGGCACCGACATCATCCTGGGCGGCAATCCGGAGACGATGGCCTGGGCCTTGCTCCAGAACAAGTACGAAACGCGGCTCGACGTGCCCCAGGACGAATGGAGCGCCCTGGTCAAGGAAATCGAAGAGCGCGAAAAAATGAAGGAGGAAGGGCAGGAGGTCAAGACGCTGGGCGGCCTGCACATTATCGGCACCGAGCGGCACGAAGCCCGCCGCATCGATCTCCAGTTGCGCGGCCGCTGCGGGCGTCAGGGCGATCCCGGCTCCAGCCGCTTCTTCCTTTCGCTGGAAGACGACCTGATGCGGATCTTCGCGGGCGAGTGGGTCAAGAACGTACTCACCCGGCTGGGGATGCAGGAGGGGGAGGCAATCGAAAGCTCGATGGTCACCCGCCGCATCGAGGGCGCCCAGAAGAAGGTCGAGGAGCGCAATTTCGAAACCCGCAAGAGCCTGTTGGAATACGACGAGGTGATGGACGAGCAGCGCAAGCGGGTCTACGGTTTCCGCCAGGAGATCCTCGATGGCGTCAACTGCAAGACGAAGATCATGCACATGATCGACCGGCAGATCGAGCAGTACCTCGACGACTTCCTGGCCAAGGACTATGGCACCACGACCTTCGCCAAGTGGGTCGGCGGCGAATTGAGCGTCGAGCTTGACGCCGCCGATTTTCGTGGTCTCGATTTCGACGCCGCCCAACGATTGGCCAAGGACGAGGCCCAGCGGATGGCCGAAGGCCAGGTGCTCGAGGCGATCGACGAAAACCTCCCCGACGACGCCGAGGACGACGAGTGGAACTGGGAGGCGCTGGCCAAGCTGGCCAACACGCGCTGGGGACTCAACCTCCGCGACCGCGACCTGAAGAAGGTCGGCCGCGACCACGTCGGCGAGTTGCTCATCGAAAAATCGCGCGAGGCGCTCGAAAAGTCCGACCTGGCCGAAGGCGCCCGCTTTCTCGATCCCGACTACGGCCTGCGCACCGCCTGCGGCTGGGTCCATTACAAGTTCAATATCGAGCTCGTGCCCGACGAGGTCAGGAGCCTTGAACCCGGCGCCTTCAAGCAACTGGTCCGCCAGAAAGCCGAGACGGCCTACGACGAGCGGGAAATCGAGTACCCGGTGCTTGCCGGGCTGTACCATTTCACGACCCGTGACGCCTCGGGGGCCAAGCGTTACGACCGCGAAAGGCTCGTGGCCTGGGCCCGCGAGCGGTTCCATGTCGAGTTGGATCTCGAAGACCTGCGCAACAAGCAGCGTGACGAGATCCGCGCCATGCTCATCGACCATAGCCGCGAGCACCAGCGGCAGGCCAAACAGGCGCTCGTCGAGGTGCATGAGCGCGTCGACAAGCTGTTCGGATCCGGCGACGTCGAAACGGCTGAGAGGACCACCTTGGCCCAGGCCGGCGGCGCCAACGGCGCCGTCGCCTCGCTGACCGGGTGGCTCGAGCAGACGCTCGATTACCGTGTTTCGCCCGGCGAGCTCGCCGAGCTCGACCGCGAAGAGCTGGAAAGCAAGTTGTCGGCCGCGGTCGAGGACCGCTTCAGGCCCGAGATCCGCCGCATGGAGCGGGAGTTGGTCTTGCAACTTCTCGACACCGCCTGGAAAGACCACTTGCTGGCGATGGACCATCTCCGCAGCAGCGTCGGGCTGCGCGGCTACGCCCAGGTCGACCCGAAGGTCGAGTACAAGCGTGAGGGGATGCGGACTTTCGAATTGATGTGGACCGGCGTGGGCGAGAAGGTCACCGACCTGATCTTCCGCATGGAGCAGCTCGACGAGGGGTTCGTCGGCTCGACCTGGGTCGACAGCACGGCGACGCACGATTCGCCACCTCCTTCGACCAGCCAGATGGGCCGCGAGCAGGAGCAGGCCATCGACGGCTCGGACACGGCCCAGAAGCGCGAGCCAATCCGCAAGCACGGCCCGCAGGTCGGCCGCAACGACCCCTGTCCCTGCGGCAGCGGGAAGAAGTACAAGAATTGCCACATGCGTTCCGGCGGCACGCCCGCCCAAGCGTAAGGAAAGTTTGGCGATCCCGAGTTCCCTTGTTCCCACGCTCTGCGTGGGAACGGCTCTTCGGACGCTCCGCGTCCTTGGTCGCGGCCAACGAGATTGGTGTCATAGAATCCAAATCCGATGTGGACCGAATGGCGGCCGAAACGGCCAACGATGAGGCGGCGATGGTTCGCCGTGTGATATGCCCGACGACAGCGACATGAACGCGGATCGGGCCAGGGCAATCCTTGAACTGAAGTTCAGCCAGCAAGACATTGCGAGGATGAACTGGTTAACCCTCAAGAACAAGGATGGCGAATTGACACCGGCCGAGCAAGACGAAATCGCCGGCTACATGCGAGTTGGACATTTTCTGGAGTTAATGCAGTCGAAGGCGCGCCAGTTTCTAAGAGGTCAAAATGAAAATGGTTGACGTCGCTTATGCGAAAGTCGCTCGAGGAGTTCGTGCGACGGAGGGCGTTCCGTCGGAGCGAGTAATGTCACCTTTCCAGCGACTCGACCCCCATCCCGTTTGGAATCGACCACATCATTTCTCGCAGGCACGGAGGCAAGACGGTCGCTGACGACTTGGCGCTTTCGTGCTATTTCTGCAACAGCTTCAAATGACCAATGACCAATGACATCCTGACAACTGACCAATGACCAATGACAACTGACCAATGACGCCATGCCGTACCTCCTTAACCTCATCTACCTCTTTCTGATCGTCCTCGCCTCGCCGTGGCTCATCTACCGCGCCGTGCGGCAGGGAAAGTACCGAGAGGGGTTCGCTGAAAAGCTGCTCGGCCGCGTGCCAACCCGCGTGGGCAACCGCCCCTGCGTCTGGTTCCATGCGGTGAGCGTGGGCGAGGTCAACCTCCTTGGGCCGCTGGTACACGAGATCCGCCGCGGCCGGCCCCATTGGGAGTGCGTCGTCTCGACGACCACGATGACGGGCTACGCGGTGGCCAGAAAAAAATATCCGGCGTTGACGGTTTTCTACTGCCCGCTCGATTTCAGTTGGGCCGTCCGAGCGGCGGTGCGGCGAGTCCGCCCAGGGCTGCTTGTGCTGGCCGAATTGGAACTATGGCCCAACCTGGTCCGCGCCGCCGGCGAAGTCGGCGCGCGGGTGGCGATCGTCAACGGCCGGCTTAGCGAGCGCAGCCACCGTGGCTACCGGCGGCTGCGCCCGCTCGTGGCCCCGGTCCTGCGGCGGGTCAGCTTGTTGGCGGTGCAGAACGACGAGTACGCCAAGCGATTTCTCGCCCTGGGCGCCCGGCCCGAGACGGTGCGCGTGACCGGCTCGATCAAGTACGACGGCGCCCAGACCGACCGGCACAACCAGGCGACGGCGAGGCTCCGCGATCTGGCCGGCATTCGAGGCGACGACGTCGTGTTCCTGGCCGGAAGCACGCAAGAGGGCGAGGAAGCCGCGGCGCTGGCCGCCTATCAGTCGCTTCGTGGCGAGTTTCCCAAGCTACGGCTGATCATCGTTCCGCGCCACCCCGAGCGCTTCGCCGCGGTCGCGCAACTGCTCGACCGTTCGGGCGCCGCTTGGCGGCGCCGTAGCGGCCTGGAAACCGAAGGGCCCAACGAGGATGCGAGAATCCTGCTGGTCGACACGGTGGGCGAATTGGGCGCCTGGTGGGGCACGGCGGCGATCGCCTTCGTCGGCGGCAGTCTTGGCAGCCGCGGCGGGCAGAACATGATCGAACCGGCGGCCTACGGCGCCGCCGTTTCGTTCGGCCCCAACACCCGCAACTTCCGCGACATCGTTGCCGCGCTGTTGGCCCATGAGGCGGCGGTCGTCGTCCGCGACGGGCGCGAGCTCACGGCCTTTGTCCGCCGTTGCCTGGCAGACCCCAACGCTGCGCGGTCGATAGGCCGCGCCGCGCGGCAATTCGTCGCCGGCCAACTCGGCGCGACGGCCCGCACGCTCGACCTGCTCGCTCCCCTGGTCGAAGCTGCGCCAGGCCGCCAGGCCGCCGCCTGACCGCAGGGCGGCTCTGGCCGACGCTACTTCTCGACCGCAGCCTCGGCTTCCTCCACGATGGCTTTGATTTCGGAGTCGAGCACCTCGTCGCCCGGGGAAGCGAGCCACCTGCGGCGGATGATCCCATTGTGGTCGATCAGGTAGAGCGTCGGCCAACGCTGGACGTTCCACTCGTCGGCGATCGACTTCCGGCCTTCCCCCCGCTGGTTCTTGAAGGACCGCCAGCTTACCTGCTGCTCCTTGTTCATTTGCTCCATGTCGGCGTCGGACTCATCGCCGTTCACTCCGACCAGCGCAAAGGGCCTGCCAGCGAAACGTTTCATGGGCGACCGCTGGTGTGGAAACATGCCGATACATTGGGCCGACCAGTGTGCCCAGAAGTGGAGCAAGACCACCTTCCCGCGAAAATCGCCGAGCTTGAATCGCGAACCGTCGAGGTCTTCTCCGGTCAATTCGGGCACGATCTGCCCGACTGCCAGGTGGTGCAGCTCGAACAGCGCAGCGCTTGCCCAATCGCTAGCCCTTCGGCCGAAAACATCGACGTCAGGGCACTCTTCAAGCGCCTCATTCAGGGCTGCTTCAGCCTCTTTGCGGTCCGTCTTTCGCTTGTCGGCACCCACGCCGGCTTCATTCGAGCGCGAAACCAGCATTTGGCCCAAGCCCAAGAGCGCCAACGTCTTGGCCTCCGTGGATTCTGACATCCTGGCCACGGCTTGCGCGAGTCTCTCGGCGCCAGGCGCACCTTGCGTGGCGAGTCGGAAGCAGATTGCGCCGAGATCCTCGTGATTCAGGTGGTGGATTATCAACACGTCGATCGCTTTGGCGGCATGTTCCGGAGAGCTGATCATCCACCGCAGGGCTGGAAAAACGGCCTCGTCGCTGGGGTGCTTCTCGACGATTTTGGCGAATTTGGCTATGACCTCGGATCGCAGTTCCTGGTATTTCCTGTCAAGCTCCTGCCGCTTTTCGATATCCCCCTCCGTCTGATTCCCGCGGCTGAGCTCCTGTTGTTTTTCGACAAACTCTTCTTGCAGCGCCCTGATTTGGTCGGCGACGCTCTCTTCCGCGCGCCGCTCGAGGGGTGGCGAGAGCTTGGCGTGCGATTTCTGGTTCGGATCTTTGAATACCCAAAGCAGGGACACCCCCGTGAAAAGGACACACACGGTGATGCCGAAACACTGGGCAAAGGGCCTTGCCATGCCGCCAGTTTGACGCACGGCCGGTGGTAGGGCAAGCCCGCCCAGGTCGCCTGTCCAGCTCGCCCGCGCTTGACACCCCAAGTCCAATCAGGGATGAATGACGCATGATCCGCCTGGCCACCTCCGACGACCTGCCGACGATTTGCCGCCTGATCCGCCGATTGGCGGAATTCGAACAGCTTAGTCACGAAGCCGTCTTCGACGAAGGACGATTGCGGGAACACCTGTTCGGCTCGCGGCCCTTTGCCGAGGTGTTGTTGGCCGAGGAGGCCGCACAGGTCGTCGGCTTCGCGCTCTTCTACCACAACTACTCGACGTTCGTCGGCAAGCCCGGCATTTACCTGGAAGACTTGTTCGTCGAACCGGAGCACAGGGGCCGGGGACACGGCAAGGCCCTGCTCAAGGCAGTGGCGCGCCTGGCCGTCGAGCGCGACTGTGGGCGAATGGAATGGTCGGTGCTCAATTGGAACGAGCCGGCGATTCGGTTTTATCAATCGCTCGGCGCCGAACCGATGAACGAATGGACGTTGTTTCGTCTCTCCGGCGCGGCGCTGGAGACCGCGGGGGCCGCGGCCGGGGTGGGTTAATCGCCTTCGGTTTCACCGGCGATTCGCCGGTAGATTTCGATCGCCTGCTGGAACGCTTTTTCAGCCTCAGGCCGCTCGGCTTCGGCAATGTTCTGGGCGCGCACGCGCCATAGTTGATGGATGGCCGCCTCGCACCAACGGGCACTGGCCCGTGAAGCGCGGATCGGCGCACCGACGACAGACACATTGACGGGGTTCGTGTGAAATTGCGGAAAATGCCGCAGCGCAACCCAACTGCTTCGCTCGATCGGCACGGAACACCTCCACTCGTGTCCTTCGCCGTCGGCGGGCAATTCCTGGGACGCCACGACGCGACCATTGACCACCAACTCAACCAACCGCACCCCTCCGCGAATACGTTCGTTCGAGCGCTTGCCGTGCAGGTGAACGGTATCGCCCACCAACTTGCGGCCTGCTTCGGGCACGCGCGTACCGGTACTCACGGCCAGTGGCGTTTCCGGAGCGAACGCGACGCGGGCTGAAACCTCCACAGCGCCGACCTCGTCGAGCGCGACCGTTGCGCCCGGCGAACTGCCGTTGACTGTGAATTCCAACGGGTGAGCGTAGCCGTCGGACACGTACGACTGGCCCGCGGCGAGCGCGGCACACCAGGCGGCGAAGTCGATTCGCTCGACCGCGCCCAATTGCACGTAGACCCGCCCGGCGCCGACGGCCGTGCTGCTCATGCAGGGGAAATCGGTCTCGCCGCTGACCTTGAGCGGAAAACCGCAATTGAGCACGTGGTACCACATGTTCCACTCGGCGGTCCGTGGCGTATCCATCGCGCTGATGAAGTCGCACGCGCCCAGGGCCACGCTGACCGGCAGCTCCATCGCTCCGACGCCGCTCATCGCCGGCAATGCCAGATTCGGCAACCGATCAGCCGCGCGCTCGATACCACGCGCCAATTCCGCCTCGGTCAATCGGCCGTCGCGATCGGCGTCGAGCGCGTCGAACTCATCGGGCATCAACCCTGCTTTGGCTTCAGCCTCCCCGATTTGACCGCTGCGGTCGGAATCCAATTCGTCCAGCAACTGCCGGGCGGCGGCGGGTGGATCAACCTCCAGCCCGCTTGCCGAGTGGGCATAGCCGGTCACGGCCCCCTGGGCTTTGGCCCATTTCAACACGGGCGTGGTCCACGTCGGCCAACCTTTGGTCGCCGTTCCCTCGCTCCCTGGATACGTCTGATCGGTCAGATTCAAGAGGCAAACGTGCCCCAAAGCCTGCGACCCAAAGCCGCTTATTTCCAGGTCGTACTTCAATAGCGTCAACGGCTCGCTGATTTCATCGATCTGGGGCGAAAAGAACCGCCGCTGGAAATCGAAACATGGACCCCAAGTGAGCACGCAACCCACGTTCAAGGCTTCGCCGGCCACCTGGCGGAACATATCGCGAGGCGTGACGCCCTCGGTGGGGCTGGTGTAGTGCGAGCACCCCGCCCCGTGGATGTGATGGTCGCCGCAATAGAAGCCGTACCGCATCGGGTGGACCCAGCGACGGGCCTGCAAATCGAGCGAGAACTCGCCCTCTTCCGGCACGATGAACTCGTGTTCCAGTACGCGGTACTCGGGACCACGGCCGTATTCAACCCTGAATTTACCAGGCGGCAGCAAGACCGTTTCTCCGTCGTGACGGTAAATCTGCGGTTCGAAGAAAAGATCGGGGGCCAGGCGTCGGGCTTGGGGCGGGTAAACATGGCCCGCCCCGTCGCGAAACGTGAGCCGCAGGAAGGCTGGCCGGCCATCGTCGTCGTGGAGTTTCAAGCCTACCGGAATGGCCGGCCGGATGTCGAACAACACAGGCGTTTCGCCGCGGGAGGCGAGATCCTGATTGCCCTGGGCCACCTTGAAGCCGAGCGTCGCCTCGCGCCGTCCCGCTTCGCTTGAATAAATCAGCGCCAGGGAGTATTCGACCTCAAGGCCGCTCAGGTTTCGCGTCAAAGGCGGCTGGTCGAACATCTCCAATTGAAGGAACCTGCCTGGGTCGCCGGAGGTGTTCTCCTGGTCATTGAGAAACACTTGATCCTGACGGCCCAGGATGCCGACCACGGCGCCCGCGTAAGGCGCGCCGGCCTGCGGACTGGTGATCGAAAGTCTCGCGGTCACGGAACCCTGGTTCACGACTTTCACGACCAGTGGGGTAAACCCCGCCTGCTGGATCACGGCTGCCCCTGGCCCGCGTTCCACCTTGACCCGCGACTCCGGGTTGATCGTCACCAGGCAGACGACGTGCGAATCGACGATCCGCTGAATTCGCTCAGCGTCGCATTCCGTGGTGGCCATTCGCAGCGATTCGGTGGTCTTCGCGTCGAATGGCCGGCCGAGCATTTCGAGGGCCTGCGACAGCCGAATGATGTTGGCCGCCAACGGCTGGCCTTCGACGGCAACGGTCGGCAGGTCGTCGGCGCGCGCAGCGCGAACTGTATGTGCTCCCCACGCCAATCCGACGCCGGCCAACACGGCGACAGAAAGAGTGAAATCCCGTGCTTTCATCGCTGGAACCTCCTGGGCGCCCACGAAGCCATTGTGATGTCTCGGCGCGACGCAAGCAATCGCCGCAGTCGCGGGCCGTGCAAATTCCGGCACAGCGACGGTTCAGCCCATCCACCCGGGTGACTGAAGGTGGGACAAAGCGATGTAATGAAAGGCTGCATGTGCTGAACCAAAAACAAAAAACCAAAAACCAAAACCGGTGGGAACGCTAATCGTCGCTAATCCACGCTAATTAACTAATCAGCGGAGATTAGGGTCGATTAGTGTTCCGCTTCCGCCGCCAACCTGATCGCGTCATCCACCATGCTGCAATAGGGATCCGTGATCGAAAGCCGAAACGCTAACCCGCTGGCGACAGCTTTTGCAGCCGCGGCCACCTTCTCCAGCCAGCCGGCGGCCGAGCTCAGCTCGCGCTACGCTTGGCGCTGGCTCCTCGCGCCGAGGGCCGACAGCTTCTCACGATATAAATCGGCGTCATCGTCTGCGAAACAACAAAAGATCACCTCCCTGGGCAACTCGTGCGACTCCAGCCAATCGCAAACGGTCGCAACCGCGACCTCGCACGCTCGGTCCCGTGGGTACTCGTACACACCCGTTGAGATGCACGGGAAAGCGATCACTTCGATAACGCGCTCCTCGGCAAGTGCCAGCGATGCTCGGTAACACGAACGCAGTACCTCAGCTTCTCCGAACTGGCCGCCCTCCCAGACCGGGCCAACCGTGTGGATGACGTACCTGGCAGGCAAGAGGTAGCCGCCGGTGATCTTGGCTTCACCCGGATTACAGATTCCGAGCGTACGACACTCCTCGAACAAGCCGGGCCAGCTACGCGGTGAACGGCACCATCGACGCCGTGGCCGCCGCAGAGTGCTTCGTTGGCCGAGGTGACGATGGCATCGACGACGATCGTGGTGATGTCGCCAACGACGAGCCGTATCCGTTGCGTGGTGGAGTTCATGGCGATTCAGCCTTCAGGTCGGCCGGCCCCTGGCCCGAGACAAACACGACCCGATTGCCGCTGGCGACGATGCCCGGCGAGTATCCGGGGGCCGCGGCCGGAGTACCCGCGGGGAAAAGCGCCTCGATTTCCGATGATTGATCTTGCGCCGAGGCACTCACGCTACCGGCCGCAAGCACGATGCTTCCAGCGGCGCCCGCAACGGCGATTTCCAAGAAGTCACGTCGTCCAGCTTGCTGAGAAAAAGTCTCGACCGGGTTGCCGTCGCGTCGCGGCGTCACCAGACTTTTCTGTGTTCGGTTCATACTCATGGATCCTGATGCGGGTTGATGATCGTCGGAATCAATTCTGGGTGGTGTCCTAACGGGTGCGTTGCTGGCCGGCCGCTAGTCGGTGCCCGGTTCCTGGGCAGGCATGCCCGATTCTTTGACAGGGGTGTAACCATCCAGCAGCAGCCGCACTATTGCGTTTCGATCCCCAGGATCAAGAGTCCCAACAAGATCACGATTGGCAAAGGCAGCAGTGCCCCGATCACGGCACCAGCAATCCCCCTCCGAAACGGCAAACCGATGGCCGAACCAAATGAAGACCCTGCGACGAGAACAAGGAATGCGATCACTGAAAAATTGTCATGGAGCGCCTTGTCAAAGAACGGCGGCGGCCTGATGATCGCGACAGCGATTATCAACGATCCGAACGCAATGGCGATCGAGGCGATTTCCAAGAAAAACGTCCAAAGCGGGTAATTAAAGCGGGGGCGGCGCATGGGGGTATTCTACCACGGACCGTCGCCAAGTCAGCGCAGGTTGGCCACGGCGGAATGCTCGGTCCCGACGAAGGTGGCCGGTCGATCGCCGCGGCGGCAACGACTCGACCGCAGACACTACGCGGGCCCGCACGCAAGAAGACAGCTTGGGCCGGGCGACGATTGTAGCCAAGCCGTGGTTCGATTTCGGGTCGCCCATGCGTAGCCCGAGCCGCTCATTTCGCCAGGGATACGCAGATAAGCTCTTTGTCGTTGCGGCAGTAGATGCAACGGTTGGCGAAGGCGGGATGACTCCAGACCACGTCGCGGCCGAACGCGGTGCCCGTCGGTTCGAGCAACTTCCAACGGCCAAGCTCCTCGTACGAAGTTGGCGATAGCTTGGCGATCAACAGCTCGCCCTTCTCGTTGAACAGGAAGAAACGGTCGCCGTTTTTCACGACGAACACCGTGGCGGTGTAAACCGGCCGCGACTTGGTCTCACCGGTCACCGGCTCCCACGACTCCCACAGGCGCTCGCCCGTGTCGATCTTCACTGCACGGAATTGACCAGGCTGGTCGACGCCATAGAGGACGCCGCCCTCGGCGAACGGCGTCATGTTCATCGGGAACAGCCCGGTGTCCTTCATGTTTGTCGGCCCACGCCAAGCCAGCGAAGCGGCGGGCGTGTCAGCGGCCAGCTTCAGCCCAACCGCCGTGCCGTACACCGCGCCGGCGAACAGGTAGTCGCCGTCCTTGCGTGGGACCATAATCGCCATCCCCATCTGGGGCGCCAGCGGGAATGACCAATACAAGTTCCCCGTCTCCGGGTTGATCGCGTTCAGGGCCTCGCCGTGCCAGATGAGCAACTGCGGGACCCCGCCGGCCTGGATCAGCGTCGGTGCGGAATACCCGGTCTGTTTCGACGACAGCGACCGCCAGAGCTCCTTGCCCGTATTCTTGTCGAATGCCACCGCCGTCGTCCCGTCGCCGCCGACGATGCAGATGAGCCTTCCGCCGTGGATGAGCGGGTGGCCGCAGAAACCCCACAGCGGCGCCTCGACGCTGTAGTCTTTCGTGAAGTCCTTCGACCAGAGCACCGTCCCCTTCGCCGCGTCCAGGCAGAAAAGGTTCCCCATCGCGCCCAGCGTGTAGACCTTGCCGTCGTGTACCGTTGGAGTGCATCGCGGGCCTGCTGGGTAGGAGATCGTGTAGGGGCAATCGTAGGTGTGACTCCACAGCAGCTCACCGTTGGCCGCATCGAAACAGCTCACGCGCTCGTTGCCTTGCAGCTCACTTCGTTTGACGGGGTTTGGCATGTCGTCCCCGGCGGACTTGACGTAGTCGCTGAGGTAGACTTTGCCGCGAGCGACCGCCGGGCCGGCATATCCGCCGCCGACCGCGGTGCGCCAGAGGACCTTTGGCCCTTCAGGAGGAAGGCGGTCGATGATCCCGGTTTCAGCCCATACGGCGTCACGGCCGGGGCCCATCCACTGCGGCCAGTCGTCGGCGATGGCGATCGGCGTTAGCGCCAGGACCAAAACCAGCGTGGGGAGCGGCCTCATGAATTCGTCTCCGTGGTGCAGAGCTTACATCCATCGCCAGGGCGGTACCAGGTGCCAAGACCTGGGCCTGACGCTGTCGTGGGGCCTGGGTTGCCTGGGTGGCTCTAGCGCCGACAATGAGATCATCCTCAAGAATGCCTGGGCTGAAACGTGCTTGCGTGGTCTCGGAAAGGCAATCATGACGCGGCCTGCTTGGAAATGAGTGATGGTCCGCTCTATCTATACTACGCTTTGGGGACGCGTTTCGTCCAGAAGGCAAGAGCCGGATTAGTTTTCGGCGACTTCCTTCGCCCTCGACTCCAATTCGACCAAGAGCGCCTGATAAGCTGGATCGCCCTCCAGCGGCACCAGGGCGGGGTCGGTCTCGAGCAGCTTCAGGTCGTGAAAGTCGTCGCCGGTTGCTGTGCGCAGCGCGGCAATCGCCAACTCCGTGACCTGCTGTCGCTCCGCCGAATTGGCCGCTTTCGCGGCGCAGACCGCGTAAGCTCGGGCCGTCTGGAGCAGCAGCCCAGCGCTTTGCGGCGCGCGGCGGGCGACGTCTTCCGCCCGCTTCGCCGCCTCGATCGACTGTCCGCAGTGAGCCAGCGTCAAGGCATGGGCGGCTTGCCATGCGAGATTGGTGGGATCGAGGACCGACAGTTCCGCACGGATCGCAAGGGCCTTTTGGTAATGAGCGCCCGCCTCGTCCGAGTGCTGTTCGGCTTGCTCGATCGCTCCCATGCGCTCATGGGCCAGTGCCAGGAGCGCATAGCGGGCAATGTACTCGGTACTGTCCTTGCCGAGACGTTGGACCGCGAGCGAAACGTGCTCCAGCGATTTTGCGTACGACTCTCGCGCCTGGTCGCGTGAGCCGAGCCGCCACTGGGCGTCGCCGTAGGCCCCGTAGGTGTCGGCCAGGTCACCCTGGAAATCCCAATAGTTGGGAAACTGCTGGATCAAGGCGTTGACGATTTTCAAACACTGGCCGAAGTTTTCGTCCGTTTCCGAAGCGTCACCCGCGTGCCAGGCGACCGTTCCCAATGCGAGGTGGATTTGCGCCATGTAACCGGTGGACGAAACCTGGTCGTTTTGCGTGCCCCCTTCCTGCATCAACTTGAAGTGGGTCTTGCGGTGCGCAAGGGCGGCAACCAGACTCTTTCGGGCCTCCGCCGGACGGCCCAATTCCAGGTCGGCCATGCCGATGTGGTAATCGTAAAAGGAGAGGAGCCGCTCGTGGACCTCCGGCTTGAAAAGGTCTTTCCGTCGTGGGTGGTCGAGAATCTCTTGTTGCAGGGCGCGGGCCTCGACGAAGCACTTTCGCGCGGCGCGTGCGTCGTCGTTGAGCTCCATCTGCATCTTGCCCGTATCAAGAAGCATCACGCCCAAGTTGGCGCGCGCCTGGTCGTCGTCGGGATTTGCGGCGGCCAACCGCCGGGCGAGATCGTTCCCCTGTTCGTATTTTCGCAACGCCTCGGCGCCGTGTCCCGACTTGGCGAACACATTTCCCATGCGTTGGCAGGCGGCGATCGCCGCGCTGTTGGATACCCCGCTGGCGTCGAGGTGCTTTCCCAAAGCGTCCATGCCCTGGTACACCATCTTGAGCACGTCGCTCGTGAGCGATTGGATCTGCGGGCTTGGTACGTCGCCGCCCACGCGCTGCGACCTTTGGCGTCGCAGCAAGTCCGCGCTCAGGTTGGCCAGCAAGTCGGCCGTCAGCGTGAACGCCGTCTTGGCGACCTTGGCGTTCCCTTCCGCGACCTCGGCGTTTCGCCGCGCCTCCGCCGCGCTGTCATTGGCCCGCTCTTCGCTTCGTTTCGCTTCCGCCGCATTCCCCCTGGCAAGTTCCTCGTTCGCTTCGGCCAGAACCAGGGCCTTTTGCGTCGCACCTTTCTCCTCATTCAGCCGCACGGCCAGCGCCGAGGCCGTGGCCGCCCAGACCACGATCAGAAGGGCCACCACCGCGCTGAGCGCCGTGGTACGGGGGTTGCGTCGGCACCAGCGCCAGGCGCGTTCGGCCGGGCCGACGGGCCGAGCCCGAATCGGCTCGCCCGCCAGATAGCGGCGCAAATCCTCGGCCAGGGCGGAGGCGCCCGCGTACCTTTTTTCCGGGTCTTTTTGCAGGCACTTGAGACAGATCGTTTCCAGATCGCGTGGCAGCTTGGGATCGAGCTGCGAGAGGGGCACCGGCTCGTTTCGCATCACTTGCTGTAGCGTGTCGAGCATGCTGGCCGAACGGAACGGGGGACGGCCGGTCAGAAACTCGTAGAACATCGATCCCAAGGCGTAGACGTCGGCCAACGGACCGACATCCTTGGTCTTGCCGGAAGCCTGTTCGGGCGCCATGTAGTCGGGTGTGCCGAGGACGGTGCCGGATCGGGTTTGCGAGTTGTCCTCGTTCTCGACGCGCTTGGCCAGCCCAAAGTCGGTGATCTTGGCCGTGCCGTCGGCCGCGATCAAGATATTGCCCGGCTTGAGATCGCGATGAATGATGCCGTGCTCGTGGGCGTAGGCCATGGCGCCGGCCAGCACCGCGAGCACCTCGGCCGCCTTGCGGTGGGCGAACGGTTTGCCGTTGAGTTCCCGGGTGAGAGTGCCGCCGTCGACGAACTCCAGCGAGAAATAAGGCCGGCCCTCCTCTTCTCCAACCTCGTAGATCTGTACGATATTGGCGTGATGCAAGTGGGCCACGGCCTCGGCTTCGCTGCGGAAGCGAAGCAGGTCGTGCTCGCTGGCGTGCGCTCCGGCGAGAATCATCTTCAAGGCCACCAAACGCTTCAGACCCGGCTGGCGCGCCTTGTAGACGACCCCCATCCCGCCGCGCCCGAGCACGCCAAGAATCTCGTACCCGGCGACCTGCTTGGGCACTGCAATCGACTTGGGTTTTGCGTGGCCGGCGGAGAACTCCAGGTCCTCACTGACAACCGTCGCGTTGGGATCGGACGGCTTGCATTCGACGGTGTGTTGCGCCTGGTCGTCGGTCTTGCCCGCGCCGGGCTCGGAAGCGGGCCTGGGCTCGGAAGCAGGAATGACCCGCGGCGGCGACGGCAGGCCAAGGGCGCCGTAGAGCGTAGGCGGTACGTCTTCCGTCCCCGCCTTGAGCAGTGAGTCGGCTTCGATCGTCACGCCAGGATCGCCCCTCGCTGGGAAGTCGGTGGGAGGCGGAGACGCGGAATCGGAGAGATCATCGGACATGGACTCCTCGCCCGACGGGACGTCGACCGTTTTCGCAAAGCGCTTGGGCGAGTCGCTCATGGCACATCCCTCATCACGACGGCAGCAGACCGATGGATCGCGTGCCCCCCATTATTACACGTCACGGCAAGGCATCCAGCTTCTCCAACAACGTATCGACCGCCTCGTCCATGGCGTCACCTCGAACTCCCTTGTAGCGGATCACTCCCTCGTGATCGAGCACGTAGATCGTGGGCCAGCCCTGAACGTTCCATTGCGTGGCAATCGGTCCCTGCGTGCTGCCGCCGTCCCACCAGGAACGCCACGTAATCCCCTCGGTCTTCATCACTTCTTTCAACTCGTCGCGATCCTGGTCGCTGTTGATGCCCAACAAGACAAAGGGCTGGTTGGCCAAACGCTTGACGAGCGACCGCTCGTGTGGGTACATCACCCGGCAAGGGCCTCACCAATTGCCCCAGAAATCGAGGACCACGATCTTTCCGGCCGCGAAGGCGCCGGAGCTCGCATTCTCAGTGGCGGTGCCCGTACTGCCTGTTGGCAGGTTTGCAGGCGGCGTGGCGCTCGAACCGCAGCCGGCCACCGTCACGGCGAAGAAAAAGAACATCATCGACGAAATCGCGCGTTTCATCTTTCGGCCTCGGAATGTCACACTATGTCACAGCGTCCAGCCATCGCGGTACTCCCGGTGCAGAAGCTTGTTTGCCTCGGGGGCGTTGGTGAACTGGAACTTCTCGGCATCCCAGTTGAGCTTCTTGTCCACGCGCAGCGCGATGTTGCCGAGCAACACCAATTCAGTCAGCGGGCCGGCGTAATCGAAATTCGAGCCTGCCGGCCCGCCGCCTCGGCAGGCTTGAAGCCACTCCTGCCTGTGGCCGATCGAACGCGGGAGCGTTGGCAATGGTTCCTTGTAGGCGGCCATCTTCTCAGGCGGAATGATGCGAGCTCCGTTGGCGCCGTGCGAACCACAGAGGATCTTTCCCTTGGTGCCGACGTACAGCGTCCCGCCGAACTTGTCTCCGATCGGCTGATCGTCGGGGAGCTCTTCCGGCCTCGGGGGTAAGAGGCCGCCGTCGTACCACGTCAGCGTCAGTGGGGGCATGTTCCCCCGTCGCGGAAAACGGTACGTGACCAGCGAGGCCCGCGGGTAAGTCTCCGTGTTCTTCGGCTTGTCCCAGGTCAGACCCGATGGGACGAACATCGATTGCGTCGCCTCGACGCTCTTCGGCGCGCCGAGCTTGAGCGACCACACCACGTGGTCCAGAATGTGGCACCCCATGTCGCCCAGGCCGCCGGTCCCAAAATCCCACCAGCCGCGCCAGGTGGCCGGCAGGTAGGCCGGATGGTACGGGCGAAACGGTGCCGGTCCAAGCCAAAGGTCCCACGCCAGCGTATCCGGCACGGGTGGAGTCTCTTTCGGGCGGTTGATGCCCTGGGGCCAAACCGGGTGCGGCGTCCAGGAATGCACTTCGTAGACGTCGCCGATCGCGCCGGCCCAGATCCATTCACAGAGCCTGCGAATGCTCTCCGTGGCATGCCCCTGGTTGCCCATCTGGGTAGCCACTCCGGCGCCACGCGCCGCCTCGGTCAGCTTGCGGGCCTCGTGCATCGTGTGGGCAAGCGGTTTTTCGCAATAAACGTGCTTGCCGGCATTGATGGCAGCCATCGTGGCCACGGCATGCACGTGGTCGGGCGTGGCCACGACGACCGCGTCAAGATCCTTCTCCTGGCTCAGCATTTCGCGAAAGTCCGTGTAACGCCGTGCTTGTGGGTACCGCGCGAAAGTGCCCGCCGCTTGCTTGGCATCCACGTCGCACAGCGCGACGATCTGCTCGCCTTCCATTTCGCGCAGATCGGCCGCCCCCATTCCGCCGACGCCGATGCCGGCGATGTTCAATTTGTCGCTCGGTGCCCTGAACCCTCGGCCTCCCAAAACGTGCCGCGGAACGACCGTCAGCGTGGAAGCGGCGGCTGCCAGTGCCAGAAACTCTCGACGGTTTGGGGTATCCATCTTGCATCTCCTTGTCGCAGAATGTCGCAAAGTGATTATAAAGCGCGCTGCTAACGCAGTGCAAACCCTCGCGAACCGATCGACGCGGGAGCGGAGCGAGGAAAACCGACCTCCGCCATCCCCACCGCAGTGAGCAAGCTGCGTAGCAGCGGCCGCCAAAACCGCGCCACCCTCCGCCCCGCGTGCGACGTCGTCGAAGCCTTTTGTAGGGGGATGCGGAGTCGGTTTTCCTCGCGGAGCGCTTTGGGCCGGCACGGTGGCGCTGTCGCCACCGTGCCACGGCTGGCCGTCACGGCGCCGGGGGGCGGTTGCGCGTGGGCACCCGTTGGAGGTCGCGGCCGTAACGGCGGGAAAGGCGAACCTGGCCGCGGGAATGCGGCGACAGCGCCGCGTTCCCGGCCGCCACCCGCTCCGCTAAGAAAACCGTCTCCGCATCCCCCGCTTTTGCGCCATCGCCAGCGCAAGGGGAGGGGCCAAGGGTGGCGCCTGTTGGGGACGCGCCGCTTCGCGGCTTGCTCGCCGGCATGGGGATGGCGGAGATCGGTTTTCTTAGCTCCGCTTACGCGGCCAGGGCAGGCTCGTCTTACTTCGTCAGCGAGAGCGACAAATAGTCGAGTCCGACGAGGTAAGCGCCCGACGCGGAAGCGTTCTTTCCCGTGATTTCGATCGAGAGCTCGTGCTCTCCCGCATCGAGTTTCCGCGAACCTAGTTTCAACATGCCGGTCGAAATCACGTCGGGGTAATTGTAGAGGTCAAGTGGTTCCCCCAACCTGGCACCGTCGAGACTCAGCGAGACGATGGCGTAGTCGCGGGCCATCGTGAAAACGGCCGAGACGTCGTACATGCCCGATTCGGAGACCGGCAGTTCCAACTTGAGCGTTTCGCCCGGTTTGCCACCGCTCCAGAAAAGCTGCTTTCCGCCACTCCATCGGTCTCGCTTGAAGCCGGCCATTTCCTGCTGAACGGTCTGGCCTGCCGAAGCGTGGACGACCTTTAGCTCTTCGCCTTCAATCGCCCGCGCGACCCGGCCGGTCGCTTCGTCAATCACGGAACGTGGGCCGCGAGTCGTTTTCTTGCCATTGGCAGGCCTCGATACGAGCTTTGGTTGCGACGCTTTCCACCGTTCTTCGCTGACGGTGTCACTTCCATGAATGAGCACGTGCGAACCCTTCATGCCGCCCACGACGATGTCCGGCAACTTGTCGCCGTTGACATCGAGCACGCTGACCTGTCGGCCGATACCCGCCTCGCCGTCGGCCTGGTAGGGTATCCAGTCCACCCCTTGATCGGTGCGAACCAGCCGGAACCAGTACACGACCGCGCCGGCGTCCCACATCGGGCTTTGCTTGTGGTGCGAATAATACGTCTTGCCGGTCACGAGGTCCTTCAGGCCGTCTCCATCCACGTCGACCAGCGCAAGGGAGTGTGGCTCGCTGAAGACAAGACCGTAGCGGCTCTGGTCGGGCTGATCGCCCATGATCAGGTGTTGGCGAAAAACCGGTTCCGCCGCGTTCGTGTCCTGCTCGTACCATGCCAGACCGAAGTCGTGCGCGGCAAGGCTCGTGATGATATCGTTGTCGCCGTCGCCGTCGACGTCGTAGGCGTACATCTCCGCACCGCCATAGGCGTTCGTAAACGCCACTTCGTGGAAGGGCCAGGGCGAACTCTCCGGCGATTCCGCGGGCTGCTCGAACCAACCCGACGCACTCAGGATGTCGGGCAATCCGTCGCCGTTGACGTCGCCGACCCCCAAGCCGTGCCCGAAACGCTCCGGGGCCGACTGGTCGGAAACGCGATGAAACGACCAGGCCTCGAAGGGGTGGTCCCAGTCGACCGTGGCGAAACCAAACGCTCCCGCGAACGTGCAGACCAACTCCGGCCGCTCGTCGCCGACAAGGTTGGTGAACTGCGGCGACTCGTTCGAGACGGCGGGGAAGATCGCGTGTTTTTCCCACAGCTTGTCGTAGTGGCCGGGCTTGGGGTTCTCGTAAACGTAGGCCGGCGTGCCCGGAAAGCCCACGACCAGCACGTCGGCATGCCCATCGCCGTCGAAGTCATGGACCCAATTGAAGAAGTTGTCGGCGTAGCCTTCCCGCGGCTGCGGCTTGGCCGGATAGATCTCGTGCTTCTTGACGAAGCCCGGACCTTCGAACCAGTACGGTCCGTAAACGATATCCATTTGTCCGTCGCCGTCGATGTCGCCACCGTTCGCGCCTTCCGAATAGTAAACGTCGGTGAGCTGCCGGCGCTGGAACGTGTGCAACGCGAAGTCTTCGGCGTTCGCGACGGTGGAGAACGAAGCGGCTGCCAGGGCGACGATTGCCAACGGGAGGATGGATCGGCTTTCTGAGTGTCGCCTCATGGGGCGGTTCCTGTGGTTAATGACGATCTATCCAAACAGCCCGACGAGCGGCTTTCCAACCGCGAGGCGGTACGGCCGGTCAAGCCGATCGAAAACATCCGTGGCGGGATCAATTCCCAAGGCATGGTAGATGGTCGCGGCGAGGTCGTCGGGCGTGACAGGCAATGTCGCGGGATAAGCGGCCAGTCGGTCTGACGAGCCATACACTTGGCCGCCACGGATACCAGCGCCCGCCAGAACCACCGAATTGCATGCGGCCCAGTGGTCTCGCCCGGCGGCGGCGTTGATCTTGGGTGTGCGGCCAAACTCGCCCAGGCAAACCACCAGCGTCTCGTCGAGTAATCCGCGAACGTCCAAATCCTCCAAGAGTGCCGAAAAGGCCAGATCGAAGGGTGGCAACAGACTCTGCTTGAGCAGCTTGAAATTGTCCTTGTGCGTGTCCCAGAAGGCGTCGTCTCGCGCCCAATTGACCGTCACCAACCGCACGCCGGCCTCGACGAGCCGCCGCGCCAAAAGCGCTCCCTGGCCGAAGGCCGAGCGGCCGTAGCGCTCGCGCACCGCCGCGGTCTCGCGCGACAAGTCGAACGCCGCGCGCGCCTCGTCCGAGGCGACAAGGCTGAACGCTCGTCGGTAATCGTCCTTGAATTCCCGCACTGTGGCGACGCTTTCCAGCTCGCGCCGCTGCCGGTCGACCTCGACCAACAGGCCGCGGAGACCGTCGAGACGTTCCCTAGAGCCGTTCGGCCGAGGCAGCGGCTGAAAATCGGCCGCGGACGGATCTTGCGAAACGAACAGCGGATCGTATTTGTTTCCCAGGAACCCGGCGAAGAAGCCCGGAAAGATGTGGTTGTTCGCCGACACCTGGTTCGCCGGCGCGTTGAGGCTGATCGCCGATGGCAAGGGGAAACGGCTGGGCCGCAAATGTTCGATCACCGCGCCGAAGGTTGGAAAGTCGGTGGGCTGGTTTTGCGGATTGGTGGCGGGCTGGGAATGGCGGTGCCCGGTGAGCATGTAGTGCATCGCCACGGTGTGCGTGTTGTCCGGATGCTCGACCGAGCGGACGATGGCAAATCGGTGGGCCGTTTGGGCCGTCTGCGGAATGTGCTCGCCAAGAAACGTCCCTGGCACGCTGCTCGCGATCGGCTTGAATTCGCCGCGGACGTCGGCGGGCGCTTCGGGCTTGAGATCCCAAAGGTCTTGGTGGGCCGGAGCGCCAAACAAAAAGCAGAGGATGCAGCTCTTGGCCCGGCCGAACGAACTACGGTACGGACCGGCGTACGCGGTTGCCGGCCGGCTGGCGAGCAGCTCCGGCAAAAGCAGCCCCAGCGGGCTCAAACCGCCGACTCGCAGCCATTCGCGACGGGTGATTCCGTCGCAAAGCCGCACATTGCTTGGGCAAATGGAGAGCACGTCGGAGTTCCTGGTGGGCGAACTCCGTCGATTGTCGGCCCTTGGGCTGAAAAAGGCAAGCCTTCGATCCGACCTTCGATTGCGCCCTCGATCGGGCCAACTATGGATCCACCGGCTGTTCTGGCATGGGCAACTTTGGTCCTCTTTTTCCGGTTGGTCGCGTTCGGCCGTGTTATTGGCCGGCGTCCCGCTTTTAAAGGCTAGGATCGTCGCTCGGTTCTGTAGGAAACGCCCTTTCCCGCCGCGCCGGGATTCCGAGGAGCTCGTGCGACTTCGTCTGGCAGGGCACGGAATCCCGGCGCGCCGGGAGAGGGCGTTCTCTACACAGACCATGCCCACATCGAATTTCACACCGTTTCGGCCAATTCGGAGAGTCGTGAGTGTTGATCGTCGTCCCTGGCTTCCGTCGCTCCCTGCAAGACGACGCGTTCCAAGGCGGCGAGGA
>DATLQY010000224.1:0-6999 GCA_035534975.1 Pirellulales bacterium | reverse complement strand
ACGGCCGTGCTTGACGAACTTGAATTGCGAGGCGGCGACCAGGAACTGCCCCTGATTGCGAGTCATGAGCGTCACCCGCTGCTGGCCGCGGACGCTCGCGGACATCTCCTGGCCGTGCAGCTCGGCGAGCTTGGGCTTGGGATCGTAAAGGTCGATGTGCGACGGTCCGCCCGACATGAAAAGATAGATCACCCGCTTCGCCTTCGGCGCGAAATGGGGCATCGGTCCGCCGGCGCCGGGCGAAGCGAACAGGCCCGGGTTCAAGAGCGACGCCAGCGCCGCGCTTCCCAGGGAGGCCGAAGTCCGCGTGAAGAAGCTCCGGCGCGTGAGGGCGCAGTCCAATTCGGTGTATGGGTCGGTCCTTGGCGTCAAATGCGGTAGTCGTCTCATTTGGGCGTTTTGCGAGGAGAATGGTTTTTCGTTGGTCCGAAGTCGGAAACAATTCGAAATGCAAAATGAGAAATGCAAAGCCGGTTAATTGCCGGCAAATTCTCCGTTCTTAATTTTGCATTTTGCATTTCTCATTTTGCATTCCACATTTTCACTCCCGGGTAATGGTTTCATCCAGATTCAACAGCACGTTTCCCATCGCGGTCCAGGCGGCGAGCTCGGCGACGGGCAGGTTTTCGGGCCGCCGCGCTGCGCCATTGCTCACCAGGGCCAGGGACGCGGCGGCATCGGCCTGGTACGTTGCGAGGTGCTCGTCGTAGAGCCGCTGCAAGACTTCGAGCTCCTTGTCTCGCGGCGCGCGAGCCACGCACAGCCGGAAGGCAAAGGAGAGTTTTTGCGAGGCGCTCTCCCCTCCTTCCTGTATGATCCGCTGGGCGAATACGCGCGCCGCCTCGACGAACACCGGGTCGTTCAAGGTCACCAACGCTTGCAGCGGCGTGTTCGTGCGGGGCCGGTCAACGGTACAAAACTCACGGGTCGGCGCGTCGAACACCTGAAACGAGGGGTAAAACGTCGTGCGCCGCCAGAACGTATAGAGCCCGCGGCGGTAAAGGTCGGGGCCGCTGCTCTGCGACCATTTCCAACGCCCCTTGTCGGCATAATAGTCGGCCGGCTGATAGGGATAAACGCTCTTGCCTCCCAGCTCGCGGTTCAACAGTCCGCTGATGGCCAGCGCGTTGTCGCGGACCGCTTCAGCCGACATGCGGAACCTGGCACCGCGCGCGAGGAGCCGGTTGTCGGGATCGGTCTCCACCGGCCCGCCCTGGGGATTGGACGACTGCCGATAGACGGCCGACGTGACGATCAACTTCACCAGCCTCTTGACGTCCCAAGCCGCCGGTGCGTTCGATTCAGCGGCGCCTGGCGTCGCCCCCGCCGAGGGTTGCATGAATTCGACCGCCAGCCAATCCAAGAGCTCCGGGTGCGAGGGAAACTCTCCCTGGGAGCCGAAATCCTCGAGGGTCTTGACCAGCCCTGTTCCGAAAAACTGTTTCCAGAAGCGGTTGACCGTGACGCGGGCCGTAAGCGGGTTTTCCGGGTCGACCAGCCAGTAAGCAAGTCCCAGCCGGTTGGCGGGCTTGCCGGCGGCGAGCGGCGGCAGAATCGTCGGAACGTTGGGCGTCACTTCTTCGCCCGGCGTCTGGTAGTTACCTCGCACCAATACGAACGCGGGGCGCCGTTGGGCCATTTCCGACATGACCATCGTGGTCGGGATGGCGCCGGCGAGCTTCGCTTCCTGCGTTTTGAGGTCCTCGTACTGCTTGTTGATGGGGTCGAACGTCTCGCGGGCTTTGGAATAGACGTAGCGCACGAAGTGGTTCCGCAATTCGGCCTGCTGCGCGTCGGTCCGCTGGTCGCGCGCGGTTTGGAGAACGTCCAGTACCGGCTTGGGGAGTTTCGAGGTGGGGTTGGGCGGTCCGAGCTCGAATTCTTCCCATGCCCCGAGCGATTCTTGCGGCAGCGGCGCTTGGGCGGTGCGTGTCAGCAGCCCGGTTTTGTCCCAGAAAACCTTTCCGTCGACCTGGGTGAAGGCCATGCCGTGAACGACGCTTCCCGGCGCCAGGCCAATTGCCTGCGACTCGATTTCAAGCCGCACCCAACCCCCGACAGTAGGCAATGGTCCCATTGGCCGGCGGCTGGCGGTTCGGTCGACGCCCCAGCTGACAAGGTTCTCACCCCAGTAGGCCCGGTGCTCCCACGACCCATCGTTGAATTGCAACATCAGCGTTTTCGGCGGGTCCCGCGGATCGAGGAAAACGTAGGCGAACAGTTTCTCGGCGTCGCCGACCCGCAAGCCGTGGGTGGCGCCGGTGAAATAGTGCTGGCTCATGCCCTTGGCCGTTCGCCCGTGGGAGAGCCTGCCGCTGGATACCGGCTGGCCGGGCGGTTCGCCCCATTGCCACGATTTTTCCGACTCGTTGCCCTGCGGCGCGGCCCCGCTCGGCAAGGCATCGTCGATCCAGACATGTTCACGCAACTCGGCCGGAACGGCGCACTGTTTAGCGGAAGGAGCAAATTCAGCGGAAGGAGCCTCTTCCAATTTCACTTGCGCCAGCTCCTGCTGAATCCGCGCGTCCAACTCGGCGAGTTGCGTCTTGACGCGCTCTTGGTCCGCGGCCTGCTCCGGCGTGGCGAAGGCGAGCAGCGGAGGAAGCGGCACATCGTGCCCCTGCGCGCCCTTCTCGCCCTCGACGCTGTTGAAGAACGCCAGCAGCGAATAGTAGTCCCTCTGCGAGAAGGGATCATACTTGTGGTCGTGACATTCGGCGCACGCCATCGTCGTCCCCAGGTACGCGGTCGCGGTCGTGTTCGCGCGGTCGACGGCGTACTTGACCAGGTACTCTTCGGGGTCGGCACCCCCTTCCTCGTTGTAGGTCACATTCCGGCTGAACCCGGTCGCGGTCCGTTGTTCGGGGGTCGCGCCGGGAAGCAGGTCGCCGGCGATCTGTTCGATCGTGAATTGGTCGAACGGCGTGTTCCGGTTGAAGGCCTTGATCACCCACTCGCGGTACTTCCAAATCGATCGATCGCTGTCGTTCTCGTATCCGTTCGTGTCGCCGTAGCGCGCGAGGTCGAGCCAGTCCTGGGCCATCTGTTCGCCGAAGTGCGGCGACGCCAACAGCCGATCGACGACTTTTTGATATGCGTCAGGTCCTGCATCCTCGACGAATTGGTCCACTTCCTCCAACGTCGGCGGCAACCCGGTCAGGTCGAGCGAAAGGCGGCGAATGAGCGTCACGAGGTCCGCTTCGGGCGCGGGCTTCAAGCCCGAGCGCTCCAGTCGCTGAAGAATGAAGTGATCGATGCCTGTCCGCGCCCAATTGCGGTCGGTCACTTGGGGAAGTGCCGGGCGCCGCGGCGTGGCATACGACCAGTGCAGCTTGTAATCGGCGCCCTGGTCGATCCATTGCCGTAACAGCTCGATTTCCCGCGGCGAAAGCCTTTGGTTCGAACCGGGGGGCGGCATCAACTCGTCGTCGGCCACCGCCGTGATCCGCGCCAGCAGCGCGCTGGCGTCCGGCTTGCCGGGCACAACGGCGATTGCGCCCGAGGTCGTCGGCTTCAAGGCATCGTCGCGAAGGTCCAGCCTCAGTCCACCTTGGCGCTCCTTCTCGTCCGGACCGTGGCACTTGAAGCAGTTGTTCGAGAGGATCGGCCGGATCTGACGGCTATAATCCACGACCGGCGGCGCGGCGGTGTCGGGCGCTTCAGCCGCCACGGCGAGCGCCAGCCACGAGCCCCAAACAAAGCCGGCCCGCGCAAGGTGCCACACCGTCGCGGCGACACGAGCGCGGAAAGCGCATCTGGGGCGATCGAGCCGCATGGGGAATGGGGCTTTCGAAACCGAGGTAGGAAGGAAGTGGTTCCTCACGGCAGGACGACATCGCTTGGCTGCCGCCACCAGAACCACCATGAGGCCAGGGTATCCTAACTCGCCGGCACTTCGCAAGTGGCGAGGTTGAGGGCGGGACAATTCGTAACGTCACGGCCATCGATGAGACGTATTGCCACAAGAGTGTGGTGGCTGGTGGCAGAGCCGAAGCGATGCCCCGGCTGGATAGCGACCGGGCATCGCTTAGGCTCTTCCCCTGGCACTGTGAATGCACGCTCAACGTGGCCGCGGAGCGGCCGAAGAGACGTTCGGGGCACCCGCGCAGTGGGTCGGCGGAGCGTGGGAACGAGGATTACATACCTTGCTTGCGCTGCGCGTTGGTCTCATGGTCGCCCGTGCGCTCAACATCCGACGCGCGGCACCGACACCGACCAGCTTTTACTCCAATGCGTGCGGCCGTTGATCGTGATCTCGACTTCCGTCAGGTGATGAAACGCCTGCTCGTCGCTGCGGGTGACGCAGTGCGAGCGGACTCGAATCGACATCCCCTCTCGCTCCATCGGGTACTCGAACTCCGAGATGATCACCGCCTCGGCCGGCCGGTTGACATTAACCGTGTAGCGAGACGCGTTGACGCCGATCCCTGAACGGGTGCGGATCTCGGTCGTCATCGTTTTGAGGATCAGGTCGCGCGTGACCGTGTATTCGGGTGTCGGAAGCTGGTCCGGTGGAAGCGGAGGAAATTCCGAAGGCAGAAAACACGGGAAAGGCAGCGGTGTATCGGGTTCCAGATCGGAACTCTCACGAGCTCGGCTAGGAGTTGCTTTTCGAGGGGCCAACGGCAAGACGATCTGCGATCGGTGTTCAGACCCATGGTACAGGGTCAAGACGTGCGGCAGGGGTGTTGGCCAGGCGTTTTGGAAATCGGCGGCGGCGATCATCAGCCGAAGACGGTGCCCCGGCCGAATGCGGTACGCCGTGGCCAAGAGCGGAAGGTCGATCCCATAGACGGCTCCGGGCACCAGCGGCTCGGGCTGAGTGTGCGAGCCGCGGTGCGTCAAGTTCAGGCCGCCCTTGGTAATCAACACCGAGGTACCGTCCGGCGCCACGTCGCACAACTTCGCCGACAGGAAGGCGACTTCGGCCGTGCTGGAAACCCAAAGCCGGGCGACGGGAACTCCTATCAGCTCTTGGAGCGAATCGGCCGGGCAGGGGTCGCTCGTGAATACGAGTGAAAGCCCTTCATCGAGCCGCTGGTCGTCGGGCATGCCCCAGCCGGGCAGCATTTGACCGATCACGTAACGCCCTGCCGCCACGCCGACGTCCGGCCTGTAGACCAGGTCGCTCGTTTCTTTCGACCGACGTCGTTCGGCATCGACAGGTTCGGAATCGAGCAAGCGACCCTCGGCGCTAAGGTAAAGAGGCGTGGGCGCGGCGTGTTCCGGCGGCCATTGGGTCTGGTGGCGGAACTCGCCCTCGTCGTGTCGGCGCAATGCCTCAGGCCGGGTGAACTCGCGGACGAAAAGCGTGATCGGCGGCTCCTGGTCGACGGGCCGCGCCGGATCGGTGTCGATGCCCTTGAGGTGCTTGTCGAACCAGCGCAAGCACTCGTAGCGGTCGTTGATCCGCGGCAGCGGCCAGCCGTTTTCCGGGTAGTTGTGCGTCCAGGGGCCGATCAACACCCGCTTGGGGCACCGCAGCCGCGAATAGACGCGCAAGAAATCGTCGGGATACCAATCGCACCAGCCGCCGATCAAGAACGTCGCCGCCTTCACCCGCTCCTCATGCCCGCGCAACAACCGCGATTCCCAAAACGCGCCGTCGAGCAAGTGCTCGATGTACGAGTTGCCCCAGGGCACCGAATGCTCCAGCCGCTGCCGCCAGATCGCAGACCAGCTTGCACCGACCAGGTCCGGATTCGGCGGGGCCAGGTTGTACGCGGCCATCAAGGGCGCGTAGTTTTCGTAAGCGAACGGGCGGATACTGCCGCCGGGGCAGGCCATGCCGTCGTACCAGTCGGCCATCATCTGGCACACGATGACGGCCTTCAATTCGTCGGGCGCTTGGCGGGCGGCGTCGTAGCAGACGCCGGCCGTGTAGGAAATGCCGATCATGCCCACGGCGCCGTCGCACCACGGCTGCCGCGCGCACCAGCGGATGACCTCCAGATTATCGCGCACCTCCTCCGGGCTGGAGGGAGAGGTGCTGAAACCCTCGGAATCGCCGGTGCCGCGGATATCGACGTTGACGAACACGTAGCCGTGCGATGCGAAGTACGGGTAACGCGACGCCCGCGGGCCGTACGCCGCGTTGTTGTTCTTGTGGTACGGCGTGTACTCGATGATGGCGGGAAACCTAAGCGCCGTCTCCGGCGGCCGCGGCAGGTGCAGGTCGGCGGCCAGCGTGGCGCCGTCGGGCATGGGGATTCGGACGTTGCGCAGTGTTTCGACGGGAAAGGGGGTCATGCAGGTGTATCGTAACAGCGATTTGGCTTCAATGAGCGGTCCGGGAACACATTTTAGAAATAGGGGGTAAACAACTGTCCGCGCTGTCCGCATCCCCTGCCTCGTGAACGCAAATGTCTGTTTGACATGCGGTTACGTCGTTTGTTGGTGCGGACAGTCCTCTCTTTTTCAACTGTCCGCAACTGTCCGCACTGTCCGCAACTGTCCGCATCGCGTCCCGCGATAGCCTCCCGGGGGGCTAAACGCTGTCCATTCGCGCGCGAGTTGAGCACCTTGCCCGGCGAGTTGAGCACCTTGCCCCTCCAGTTGAGCACCTTGCCCTGCCAGTTGAGCAACTTGCCTCGCCAGTTCTCCTGATACCCGACTCTCTTCCCGCTTCATGCCCCTGCCTCCTGCGCGCTGCCGCCTACCTTCTTCCTTCCCCCCTCCCGTGAAGAAGGGAAAAACAGCGTCCGCAGCGTCCGCAAGGGTCGCAACCCATTGAAACCATTGGCCTTGCGTTTCGATATCCGGCTTCATGCCAGCGTCCGCCAGCGTCCGCACGATCGAGCGGCAGCGTCCGCACTAACGCAGGCAAATGCCGGTGTGCCGTTCACCCCCATCGGCAAGGCCGCGTGGATCGCCGATCGCCACCCACACCACACATGCCGTCACGCTGCCGACCACCTGGGCCTGGCGGCGAAGGACCTCGTTGGCTTGGGCCAACTCCTCCAACCGCGCGTGCGCCACTTGCTTCTCGCGCGACGCGGC
>DATLQY010000223.1:0-8255 GCA_035534975.1 Pirellulales bacterium | reverse complement strand
TCCAGCCGCGCGCCGGGCGAACTGGACACTTGCCGTCCTGCTCGGCATCGAAAGAATCATCGCGAGCGCCGAATCATGCTGCCGCCGGGCGGCCGGCGAAATCCGCCTGAAATTCACGGCGCGACTCGCGGAACGTAGGGTTGCAAGACGTTCGTCACCACCGCGCTCGCGCGAAATCCAGCAACACGATACTTGACGACGCGCAACTGGATCGCTTTCGGCAGCCCGAGGCCCGCCCAGGAGCACTTCTTTTTCGAACGCACTCGCGGCGTCCATTCCACCAATTCGTCGTTGTGCCCCAGACGCTTCAGACGGCGAAAGGTCACTCCGCCACGCAGTCGAATGGCGAAATAAGCCTGACGTTGCTGAATGAGCCAAAACAGCCCGTAGGACCAAAAACCACGATCCATCAGCACCAGATCGTTCGCTGCCAAATGGCCCAAAAGCCGCCTGGCAGCGGTCTGTTCGTGGCACGACTGCGGGACGATTTCGTAACGCCAGGGCAGTCGCGACTGGGCAGAAGCCAACATCAGCATCCGCGCCTGCGGCGTCCGTGCCTCGCCGCTGCCCGCCCCGCCATAGTGCGAGAGCAATCGTTTGTAACGAGGCAGAGCGATGTCCGTGCCATCCAGCATCAGCAGCCGAAAACGTTTCCAGTAGACGTAGTCGGGGTGCCGCTGTTGAAAGAGATCCGAAAGAACCAAGAGCAAGCACATCCACATCTCCAAGGGCATCTTTTGCCGTGCCTGCACGAATGCTTCTTCGCTGATATCCACCGAGGTGCCATGAGGATCGTGCTTGCTGCGCTTCCCCCGCGATTTCTTGTTCTGCTTCGGCAGCTTGGGCGTTTCGCATTGGGCGTCGTTCAACAACTTCAACGTAATCCCAAGCACACCGACGAAGTTCTTCGTGGTGTACAAGGCGCTCACGATCCCCAACCAAACCAACGTGCACTTGTTCAGCGGCGACGTGCCAATGGGCGCCTGGGCCGCATCGGCAGCCGCTCGCATTGCTTGCGGCGTAAGCACGCTGGCAAAACCTTGCAAACCGCGTTGACGAATTTCTTCCCATGCATTATGCCTAGCTTCATCCTTGAACATCGTGGCGGTCCTCCTGACCTAGTGGCTTCTGGCGAACCACTTTAGGTCGCGGAGGACCGCTTTTTTGTCAAGAGTAACTTAGTACCATTGACAACTGACCAATGACCAATGACAAACGACCAATGACCAATGACAAACGACCAATTTGCACGCTGGCGCTCATGGTTGTCGTCGGCAACCAATTGTTCGGCGCCGAACCTGAGCGGCTCGTTCGCTTGACGAGCGACGGCCTGTTCAAGCAGCGGCCGGCCTGGTCGCCTGACGGAAAGCAGCTCAGTTTCGCCCGGCACGAAGGCGATGCGATTCGGCTCTATGCGATCGGGGCCGACGGCTCCGAAGAACGGCGTCTGACCGATTACAAGCACCCCGAGTACGACGCCGTCTGGTCGCCCGACGGCAAGCGGCTGGCGTTTGCGCGCGTGGCGGTCTCGGGCACTCAGGGGGACGTCGACGTCTACACGATTGCGGCCGATGGCTCGGACGCGCAACAGATCGCCGGAAGTCAAGGTAAGCTGTCGCACGAGGAGTCGCCGGCCTGGAAGCCCGACGGCAAGGAAATTGCCTTCACTTCGACGCGCGACGGCAACCAGGAGCTTTACGTCGCCGCGGCCGACGGCTCGGACGTTCGCCGGCTAACGAGCGATAACGGGCTCGATGCCCATCCGACCTGGTCACCCGACGGCCTGCGTCTCGCCTTCGCCACCGACCGCTGGGGCGACTTGGAACTGGCGCTGATCGACGCCGACGGCTCGAACCTGACGAGGTTGACGACCAGTCGCGGGCTCGACGACTACCCCGCCTGGTCGCCCGACGGCAAGCACCTGGCATTCACGTCGAACCGCGACGGCAATTACGAAATCTATCGGATCGACGTTTCGGGTGGGGAGCCGACGAACCTGACGCAGGATGAAGGTTTGGACCACTTCGCCGCCTGGTCGCCCGAGGGCAAGTTGGCCTTCGTCTCCAACCGCGACGGTGGGTTCGAGATCCACTTGCTCGCGCCGGCGCGGTGATCGCGGCCTCGCTCAACAAAGTTGATTTCCCTCCCGCTTCTGGTATCGTCAAGTACTGGGTCGCAGAAGTGTATCAGAACCGGACACTATGTGCGGCGGTGATGCGCTTTTTTTTCGAGATTATACCTTCCCAGGGTTATACCTGACGCGGCCGGAAATTGCCCAAAGACGTCGTTCTCGGTTGTTGGATGGCCGGTCGCGTTGGCAAGGGTTATGATGGTTCCATCTTTGAATCTGTGCGTCGAAGCGGGCCGTTGATTGGCAGACCGCCAACCCACAAGCAACTAACAAACCGGGGGGCTGACGCCCCCCGCTCGCCAACGAATCGGCAATCCGAAATCTCCAGCCGTCACGCGACCCGTCAACCCACAAGCAACACGAAACAAACCGGGGGGCTGACGCCACCCCGCTCGCCAACGAATCCGAAATCCGAAATCCGAAATCCGAAATCTTCCCCGCTCCTCCGATGAATACCGTTAGTCGTCGCCAGTTCGTATCGGGGTCGTTGGCCGCCGCCGGCGCCTTGAGCGCGCATTCGTGGCCGCTCGGCGCCACGGAGCCGGCCGCGCGGACGAAACTGCCGGTGGCCGGCGTGACGACCGTCTACCACGACAATTCGCACGCCGACGTGATCCTGGGCAAAATCCTGGAAGGCTTCGCCCAGGACGGCGGACCGGGGCCCGACCTGCAACTGGTGTCGCTCTATGTCGACCAGACGCCGGAGAATGACCTGAGCCGCGGGCTGGCTCAAAAGCACGGCTTCCGTCTGGCCGGATCGATCGACGAGGCCCTCACGTTGGGCAGCCACCGTCTGGCGGTGGCGGGCGTGGTGATCGTCGGCGAACACGGCAAGTACGCCGAGACCCCCGACACGCACCAGATCATGTACCCGCGGCGGCGGTTCTTCGACGAAACGGTTGCCTCGTTTCGCCGCGTGAACCAGGTCGCGCCGGTTTTCAACGACAAGCACCTGGCCTACCAGTGGGCCGACGCCAAGCACATCTACGACACGGCACGCGCCATGTCGATTCCGTTGATGGCCGGCTCCTCGGTGCCGGTCGCCTGGCGGGCGCCTTCGGTCGCGCCCGCGTTGGGCTGCGAATTCGACGAGGTGCTGGCTTTGGGCTACGGGCCGCTGGAAGGTTACGCCTTCCACGCCCTGGAAATGATGCAGTGCATCGCCGAGCGGCGCCAAGGTGGCGAGACGGGCGTGGCAAGCGTCGAGACCGTGCAAGGGCCGGCGATCTGGGAGGCCCAGCGCGCCGGGCGCTGGAGCCGGAAATTGTTCGATGCCGCGTTGGCAAGCGTCCCGCCCTACCGCCAGGGGAAGCCCGAGGAGTTGATGAACGACAAGGCCGCGTTCTATCTGATCACGTACCGCGACGGGCTGAAGGCCACGTTGGCGATGGCCGAGGGCGTGGTCGACCAATTCGTGTTCGCCGGCGCGATCAAAGGCGCGCCGGAACCGCTGGTGATCTGGTTTCGAATGCAAGAAGCCAAGCCGTTCGGGCATTTCGCCCACTTGCTGCGGGCGATCGACGAGATGGTCCATACCGGCCGCCCGTCGTACCCGGTCGAACGGACGCTGTTGACGACCGGCGTGCTCGACGCCGCACTGCACAGCCTGGCGGCCGGGCAAAAACGCTTGGAAACGCCCCAACTCGACGTGCGTTACGAGCCGGTCGATTGGCCGTTCGCCAAGGGGAGTCCGTGAGTGCGGCGATTCATCGCCACCTCATTGCAACGCCGCCCGCCGCGGTTTAAGATATACTTGGATTTGAAAGTGGGGGGTTACCATCGAGAGGAGCAACCAGCCATGAAAACTTCCGCCTTGTTTCTTGCCATGCTGTCGATTGCGTTGTCGCCGTCTTTGGCGCCGGCCCAAGTGGTGGTTTACGAGACCTACCGTCCGGTGGTTGCGCCGGCGGTGACGTATGTCGAATCGCCGGTGGTTTATCAAAGCTACCGACCGATCGATTCGGCCTCGACGTTCACCAACTATCACCCCGACTATGCCCCAGTCGCCGGCTACGCCGCGCCCGTCGTGACGACGTACCGCCCGGCACTCGGTTACGCCGCCCCCGCGGTCGCATACCGGGCGGGCTACAGCCCCGTGGTCGCGTACAGTCCGGTCGTGTCATACAGCCCGGTGGTTGCGTACAGCCCAGTCGCGTACAGTCCCGTCGTGACGACCTACGCCTACCGCCCGGTCTACGTGCGGCCCAGGGTTTACGTTCCCGGCCAGCCCGTGCGGAACTTTTTCAGGGGCTGGTAGCTTGTAATGGACTGCGTGGTTGCCGTCCAGAATGCCAAATCCAAATCCCTAAGCGGGCAGGGGGGAGGTCACAGGGTGGGCATGGCCCACCACGGTGCCTCAGAGGAAATGTCAGCATCAAGTCTGTTGGGCCAACACGCGCCGCGCTTGAGCTTGCAGAACGGCGATGAAATTCATGCCACGTAGGTACGATTCGTAGTCCGATCGTTCAGCGGGTGTGAGCCTGCCTTCGGTGCTCTTCTCGGCGAAATCGTCCAACCTCGCTTGCACGACCTGACTGGCCCGCAATGCGGCCAGCTTGCGCGCCACGTCCGGCGTGAGGCACGCTGCCACCGGCTCAAACAGCTCGTCGATGATTTCTACATTTGACATAGTTGCAGTGTAGCACGCTCCTTCCACGCACGCTAGATAACCACACACGATCCAGAGGTGTCGTGGCGAACAACTTAGGGTGAGTGCGGGCTCTAAGTGGATGTCGGTTCCAAATAGCGATCGGATTGGCCCTGCTATGGGACCAAACCTCCGGAAACGCGTCCCCGGTGACGATGGCGTTTGGCGCTCTCGAAATTGACGAATTCTTTCGTTGACATGACGTCGGGGCGCCGCTAGAATGCCTGACGAAGCTTTTCGTCATACGCGCCGGCGCGAAAACCGGTGACGGTGACGAAGAGGGACGACAGCACGCAGACCAAGAGGAGATCCCGACGATGGCGCGTTCGACCACAGGCCGACCAACCGACCTGGAACTGGAGTTGCTCAAGGTGCTCTGGGAGCGGGGGCCCAGCACGGTGCGCGAGGTGCTCGCCGCCATGTCGGATCTGCGCGAAATCGGCTACACGACCGTACTGAAGGTACTGCAGATCATGCGCGACAAGGGGCTGGTGCAGTGCGACAAGCGCAAGCGGCCGCAGGTCTACCGGTCGCGGCAGAGCCGGCAGGTCGTGCTCAAGCAACTGGCCGGCGACCTGCTCGAGCGGGCCTTCGGCGGTTCGACACGACAGTTGCTGCTGCACGCGCTGGAGACCAGGCAAAAATGCCCGCCCGAGGAACTGGCCGAATTGCGTAAGCTGCTCGATGAAATCGAAGGGAGCGCGTCATGACCGGGATTTTAGCGAAGATCGGGGGCATGGAATTGATCGGCCAACCCGCCTTGACGCGGTGGGGGACGGCGCTGGCCCATTTCGTCTGGCAAGGCGCGGTCGTGGCCGTGGTCGCATGGGTGCTCATGGCGCTCGTCAAACGGGCCACGCCGCAGGTTCGCTATGCCGCGCTGGTCGTCCTGCTGGCGGTGATGGCGGCTTGTCCCGTCGCGACGTTTTGGCTGATCGGCGCCGACGCGGGCCCTGATCTGCCCGGCGACATGGCGAGACTCGGGATGACGATGGCACAGCCCAGCGAGTTCGGAAGCGGCGACGAATTCACGAAACCGGATGATCGGCCGCACGTCGCGCCCGACTTCACGAGCGATGGAGCGACAGCGTCGAAACCCGAGTTCGATGCCGATGCTCGCACAGGCAATTCGCCGGTATGGATCGCTTTGGTACGGCAGAGCGGCGCGCGACTGCAGGCGCAGGCGCATTGGTTGGTCTTGGCATGGTGCGGCGGAGTCGTCGTGTTGTCGATTCGGCTCGTGGCCGGCATCATCGGCCTCGAACGGGTCAAACGGCGTGGCGCACGCCCCGCCGCCGCGATCGAAGCGACTGTCGCCGCGCTGGCGCGGCGCCTGCGCGTGAGCAGGCCGGTGCGCGTGCTCGAATCGGCCGCCGCCGAAGTACCGGCGGTCGTCGGCTGGCTGCGGCCGTACCTCTTGCTGCCAGCCAGCGCCATGACGGGCTTGACCACGGCCGAACTGGAAGCCGTGCTGGCCCACGAGTTGGCCCACGTGCGCCGGCACGATTACCTGGTGAACGTGGTGCAAATCGTCATCGAGACGCTGTTGTTCTACCATCCGGCGGTGTGGTGGCTTTCGGGCCACATCCGGCGCGAGCGCGAGCATTGCTGCGACGACTGGGCCGTGCAGGTCTGCGGCAATCGCGTGACCTACGCGCGAGCGTTGGTGGCGCTCGAAGGGCTGCGCGGTCCGGCCAGCGGGTTGGCGCTGGCGGTCAGCGGCGGGTCGCTGCGCGACCGCGTGCTGCGGCTCGTCGGCCGGCCCACACCACGTTGCCGCAACCGCTCAGGCTGGTTCGCCGCCGCGCTGGTGGTGCTGGTCGTCGCGGCCGCCGCGGGAATCGGGGCCGCCGTCACGACGCTCGCCGACGAGCCGGCGACGCAGGAAGCGGAAAAAGCCGCACCGGTTTCGGACGAGCCAGGGGAGCTCGCCGAGGTCGAACGCGATAAAGTGGAGTCGCGCCGCGAGCCGGCCGGGCCGTGGAACTTTCATTTTCGACAATTGCGCGATACAGGATTTCAAGTGGAATCTCGAGTCGTTCGAAACGCCGATGGCAATGACGAACAGCTCGTCGACATCATTGGTGGTGTGAAGTTGACGCTCGAGGAGCCGGGCCGCGAAAAAATCGAAATCCAGGCGGAGAGCTTGCGGATCTGGTCCGATCACCCGATGAGGAATGACTTGACCGACATACCGTCGAACTCGCCGACGAAACTATCGTGCCGCGGCAATGTGCAGTTTCGTCGCGGCACAATGTCGCTCAGCGCCAAGCAAATGACGCTTGATTTGCGCCGCAAGCTGCTTGTCGCCGAGGGCGTTGTCGTGCTTTCGCCGGATGGCTTTGAACTCCGCGCAGACCGACTCGAGCGGACACTTGATGAAAACGTGTCTGCGGGTGTCGAGTCTCGCGGGGCAACCGATCTTGTCGAAGCCCACAAACTTCCCGCCGCCACCTGGGGCGAAGTGCGCGACGGCTGGCAAGCGGGCGTCCGATGGAAATCGGGGCGCGTCGAACACGAGGTGGGCGAGGAGACATGGTTCTAAGTCGTTGCTCGTAAGCCAGGTCAGCAACCTTTGGCAGTGCCCGTCACCAAAGGGGAGCACTGGGACGTGACGCTTGACGCACGCAACATGCTGCATATCCGCATTCACGGCCAGGAGCGTCAGAAGCTGACGCTGGCCGCGGGCGAAGAGAGGGTGCTCGACGTCTGGCGCTCTCGGCTTTCGACTATCGGCCTGCCGGAGGGCGCGTACAAGGTCGCAATCCGAATGCCGGACGACGACGTGCCCCAGCCGCCGCCTTTGGGTCTGCGGCTGACGGCGTCCAGCAAGCCGGCCCAAAGCGTCCCGCGCGACTTCAAAGCAAGCGCCGTGCCGGCCGACGACGACAAACCGGTGAACAACCCCGAGACGATCGTCTGGGGCGAGCCAGTGCTGGGCTTGCAGGCGGGCGTGCGCTTTTCCACCGCGGGCGCGTGCCGCAAGCTGGGCGAGACGATCGAGACCGAGGTCTTCCTTTGCAACACGAACTCGCACAACGTCGAAATTGAGTACCTGCACCACACGCCCCTGGATTTCGCGCCCCAGGTCCGCGACGCCAGCGGCCGGGAGATCAAGGCGCTCTTGATGGTGTCCGGCCCGAAGTTCAATGAATCGAGGATCTTGCCGCCGAACGAGCCGGTGCTGATCGGCAAGTCGCAGTTCTGGGTCCAGTCGCCCAAAGGCGGGAGCCGCGAGTTCCCCAGCGTCGTCGCGCCGCCGGGCAAGTACCACTACTCGACCGGGCTTCACATCGGGGACACGAACCTGAATTACGTCGGCATTCAGCTTACAACGGGCGAATTGCCGCTGGAACTGGTGGCGGCGGATGACGGCGATGAAACAGCGACAGAAGCGATCGACGGAAAGGCTGACGGACCCGCCAAGACCGTCTTCGCCTTCTTGGAGGCGGTTCGAATCGGAAACGGCACAGAAGC
>DATLQY010000222.1:0-3683 GCA_035534975.1 Pirellulales bacterium | reverse complement strand
ATCGCTACATGCTCACCGAGAAGGGACGATCGGCCATCGCAGCACTGTTGGTCGCAAAGCAGGCCGACACGGCCAAACTGGCCCAACTCGCGGCATAAAATCTTCGCGGGCAACAAAGAAATAGAACGTTAGTAGTACGGAGGGCGTTCCCTACGGAATCATGCACCGGCAACTGGGGCGTTGGGCAACGCTCACGTCGGCACCCAGCGTGGCGCCTTGGTTCGCAGGAACTCGACGAAGCGGTGGTAGGCGGCGTCGGTGGCTCCCCGGTACGGCGGAAGCAGCCGCAACGGGAAGCGTTCGTCCTGAACTTTCCAGAGCAGCTTGTCGAACGCCGAATCGATGTGCGCGTCGGGACCGACGGCGGTGATCAGCTCCTCGAAAATGCTCGCGATCTCGGCGTGCATGGCCGTCAGCGCCGGCAAGTCGCGGCGACGGCCGGCCTCGAAGAACTCGCGGCACGCCGTCGCGTTGGTGGCCAGTGAGGACAGCAGCCCGCACTGACCGAGCTGGCTCGCGTAGACGTAGCCGGCTTCGCCCGGGAAGTGCTGCAATTGCGGCGCGTGCTCCATGAGCCCGCGAAGCCGCTCGATCGAATCGGTGCAGTTCTTGGTCGCCACGAGGTTCAGGTGTTCGCCGGCAAGCTCGGCATACTGCCGCGGCGAGACCAGGCGTTTGGTCCGCATCAAGTTATAGTGCAGGAACTGGCAATCGCGGAACCGCCCGCACGTTTCCCGGAAGAACACGCCGACCTCGTCGTCGGAGAGCGATCCCCAACTGGGCAGGGAAATCTGGAACTGCCGCACGCCGATTTGCCGGCAGGTCTCGATGCGATCGACGATCGTGGACAGCGACAAGCTGATCACGCCCACCATCGGTTCCGCTCCGGCGCCGCGCATGACGTCGTGAAAGACGCGCGCGATCCGTTCGAACTTCCGGTCGCTGACGGCATGCCCCTCGCCCGCCGTGCCGAAGATGTAGAGGTGCCCCGTGAGCGTGAGCATCTTCCGCACCTGGTCGACGAACAGGGGCTCGATGAACTCGCCCTGTTCATCCCACGGGATGACGCAGGTGCAAAGAATGCAGGCCGGGTAGCGCTTCATTATTCGGGACGCACTTCACCTCATCATGCCTGGCGACCGCCATTGAATGCGGCGTCGAGTACGAGGTTATAATACCGGATGATTTTGCGGATTTCCACCTTGTTCGAAGGGGCACACTCGCCACCATGGGCCGAATCGGGTACGATGGGTGGACGTTTACTGAAGCAGAATCGCGCAAATCGCACTCTTCGGTCTCCAATCCTTGCGGGACCGCGAGCTGCATGCGTCAGACTGGAAAGTCTAACCTACCCGGAGCCGACTTTGGCGACTTCCGTCGTTCAGATCACGAAACCTGCCGCGACCAAGGGCACGTACGCTTTCGTCAGCCTTGGTTGCCCCAAGAACCTGGTCGATAGCGAGCGGATGCTCGGCCTGTTGCAGCTCGACGGCTACCGGCTTGTCGCCGAACCGGAAGGGGCCGATTTCGTGGTCGTCAATACCTGCGGTTTCATCGAACAGGCGCGCGCGGAATCGTACGCCACGATCCACGAGATGCTCGAACTCAAACGGCAAGGCCGGACGAAGGGAGTGATCGTCTCGGGCTGCCTTGCCGAGCGCGAGAAAGAAGCGCTGCTCGAAACGTGTCCCGAAATCGACCACCTGGTGGGTGTCTTCGGCCGCGAGCACGTGACCAGGGTTGCCGACCGGCTGCTGGGCGGGCTGGTCGAACAGCGGACCGTGTTTCAGCCCGCCCCGTCGCGCCCCTTGCCCGACACGGGAAGGATGCGGATCACTCCACGGCACTTCGCTTTCCTGAAGATCTCCGAAGGCTGCGACCGGCTCTGCACGTTTTGCGCGATCCCGAAAATGAGAGGAAAGCACGCCACCAAGCCGATGGAAGAAGTGCTGGCCGAAGCCCGGGAGCTGGTGGCCGACGGCGTGCGCGAGCTGAATATCGTGGCCCAAGACACGACCTACTACGGGCTCGATCTCTACGGCCGGCCGCGGTTGGCCGAACTGCTGGCCGAGCTGGACCAGATCGAAGGTCTCGATTGGATTCGAGTCATGTACCTCTACCCGATGTATTTCAGCGACGAGCTGATCGAGACCTTGGCCCGCGCCGAGCGGATCGTGCCCTACCTTGACCTTCCGCTGCAACACATCAACGACACGCTGCTCAAGCGAATGCAGCGCCGCGTGACACGCGCCGCGACCGAGGAGCTGTTGGCGAAGCTCCGCAGCGCGATCCCGAACCTGGTGCTTCGCACGACATTCATCGTCGGTTTTCCGGGCGAGACCGACGAGCAATTCGAGGAACTGGTTGAATTCGTCGGCCAGCAGCGCTTCGAGCGGCTGGGGGTGTTCAGCTACTCGTTCGAACCCGACACGCCCGCGGCCAAATTACCGGGCCATTGCAGCGAAGAGGTCAAGGAGTCGCGCCGCGAGCGGTTGATGGCCGCGCAGCAGGAAGTGGCTTTCGCCTGGAACGAGGCCCAACTGGGCCGCCGGCTCGATGTCCTGATCGATCGGCCGGTTCCGGGCGAACAGCGGGTGCGGGGCGGAAAGGAGGCCCGGGGCGGATTGGAGGCATGGATCGGCCGCTCGTACGCCGACGCGCCCGATGTGGACGGCGTGGTCTACGTCACCGGAAAAAAGCTGCGGACCGGGCAGATTGTCTCGTGCGAAATCGTCGCTTCCAAGGATTACGACCTGGTCGGCGTCGCAGTCGGCTAGCACCGCGTCCGCTACGTTCCTGAGAGTAGCGGAATTCGTGAGAATTCCGGCCGGCGGGACGCGGACATCGGAACTCTTACGAGTTCCGCTACTTGCCCATGTGAGCTACAATGGAATGGTCGCCGAGCGAAGCCGGGCCGTATTAAGATCGGGCGTCAAGGAATAAGGCAATGTCAACCAGCACGAAAGCGGTCTCGCGCTCGGTGATCTTCAACCTGCCGAACCAGTTGACGATCGCCCGGTTGGTGCTGTCGCTGGTTTTGTTCGGCCTGATCAGCTTTGAGTATTACCTGGCCAGCCTGGCTGTGTTCGTCGTCGCCGCCTCGACCGACTGGCTCGACGGTTACTTTGCACGGAAGTACGGCCTGGTCACGATGCTGGGCCGCATCCTCGACCCCTTCGTCGACAAGATCATCATCTGCGGCACCTTCATTTGCCTGGTTGCCGACAAGAAATCGGGCGTGTACGCATGGATGGCGGTCGTGGTGGTTGGCCGCGAACTGTTGATCACGGCGTTGCGCAGCTTCTTGGAGCAGCAGGGGGCCGATTTTTCGGCCAGCATGTCGGGCAAGCTCAAAATGGTCTTTCAGTGCGTCGCCGCCGGCGCAAGCCTGTTTTGCCTGGCCTACCAGAGCGATCAATTGCCTGGAACCAAAAACGCGACGTTGCCGGACGCATTGAGCTATGTGCTCACCGGCTCGGTATGGGCCGCCTTGCTGCTCACCGTTTATTCGGGTATCGAGTACGTTCGGCGGGCGATCGGGCTGTTGCGCGGTTAACGGCCTCTGTCGGTGGCGCAGCCCATGTCTGGCTTGGAACAGTTCACCGTCGCCGTGATCTTCGCGGCCATCCTTTGGTCGTGGTGGCTGGTGATCATTCGCTGGCGCGCAGGCGGGGTGATGGTGC
>DATLQY010000221.1:0-20562 GCA_035534975.1 Pirellulales bacterium | reverse complement strand
CTTCGAGCAACTTGCGGAAGTCGTCGCGATCGCGCAACGCTTCGAGGTCGGTGTCTTGTTTCATGTGGGCCACGTCGTTGAACCCGGCGACGACGGCCTGCTTGAGCCAATCCATCGCCCGCTCCGCCTCGGCGGCGGCCTGCTTTGCGGCGTCCTCGGATTGGTTGCCCACACGGATGACGCCCGCGGTGATGGCCCGATTACAGGCCGAGTTGTACAGGCTGACGGCGTCGGAGCGGTTCAGGTCCTCCCACATTTGCGCGGTCGTCCGGCAGCCGGCGGCGCTGTTGCACTTGGCGAAGTGCCGAAGACGAACGTCCATCACGCCCGGGATCAAACGGGGATCGACGACTTTGCCCGCGGCCAGACGGAGACATTCGTCGATGATCGGCACCGCCTCCGCACCGCGATCGAGCGCCGAGAGGCTCGCTGCCACACCCCACATGCCGTCAAGCGTATCAGGGTGATCGGAGCCGAGCGCGGCTTTCGTTAGCGCCAGCGTCTCTTCGTAGAGGTTGAGGGCCTCGGCGTGCCGGCCGAGGGCGCGGTAGATCTTGGCCAGGTTGTTCATGCTCGAAAGCGTGTGGGGATGGTCGGGGCCGAGATTGGCTTTTTGTAGCCGCAGCGTCTCTTTGCAGAGCTCGAGGGCCTCGTCGTGCCGGCCGAGGGCGGCATAGGTCTCGGCCATGTTGTGCATGCACATCATTGTATCGGTGTGGTCGGGTCCGAGCTTGGCTTTCTGGATCGGTAGCGTTTCTTCGTGGAGCTTGAGTGCCTCGGCGTGCCGGCCAAGGTCCTGATAGCTGCAGGCCAGGCTTATCATGCTCCGAAGTGTCCCGGGGTCGTCAGGGCCGAAATTGGTTTTCCTTAGCTCCAACGTCTCTTCTCGGAGCTTAAGTGCCTCGGCGTGTCGGCCAAGTTTGGCGTAGCTGTTGGCCAGGTTGTTCGCGGTCCCAAGCGTGTCGGGGTGGTCGGGGCCGAGCTTGGCTCTTGCGAGCCGTAGCGTCTCTTCGCGGAGCTCGAGGGCCGCGGACTGCCTACCAAGGGCGGCGTAGCTGTTGGCCAAACCGGTCATGCCTCTGAACGTGAACACATGATCGGGCATCTTGGTTTTCGCCACCGCCAGCGCAGCCTCGTAGAGTTTGACGGCATCGGCGTGCCGACGCAGAGCGCTAAAGGACATCGCCAGATTGATGGTGCTCCCGAGCGTCTCGGGGTCATCGGGGCCGAGCTTGGCTTTCCTTAGCTCCAGCGTCTCTTCGCGGAGCTTGAGGGCCTCGGCCTGCCTGCCGAGGGCGGCGTAGCTGTTGGCCAGGTTGTTCATGCTCCTGAGCGTGTCCGGATGGTCGGGGCCGAGGTGCTTCGAGTAGAGCATGCGGGCACTTTGGAATTGCTCGGCCGCCTTCTCGGTTTCGCTCAGGCACCAAAACGAAACGCCCAACGTGAAGCGCAGGCGGGCTTCAATGCGCGGCTGCGTGGGAAAGCCCTTTTCAATGAATGGCAGAGCGGCTTCGACCGCCTGAAACATTGTGACGTCGCGTCCCAGGCCACCGTCCTGCCGCGCCGGGCGGCCGGCGGCGAAGACCTTGCTTTCAACGAAGTCGAGCACGGCCGCCGTTTCGGCTTCCCGCGCCTGGGCCGTATCTTTGGCCTCTTTCTCGGCCGCCGCCGCGGCAAGGGCCCTTTCCTTGGCCCTGGTCTCGGCGGCCATCGCCAGCCTGGTCTCGTCTTTGGCGCGCGTTTCCGCGACGAGCGCCGTCTGGGTGTTCCGCCGCGCCGAGTTGACCAGGACCACGGCGGCCAGCGAGACGACAGTCACCAGGAACAAGGCCGCCGCGGCCGCTTGCGCCCACGCCTGGTGCCGCCGGGCCCACTTGACGGCCTGCTCGCGCAAGCCCGCTCGACACGCGCGAATCGGCTGGTCGTCGAGAAACCGCCGTAGGTCGTCGGCCAATTCCGCCGCGGTGGCGAAGCGGTCGGCGGGGTTCTTTTCCACCGCCTTGAGCACGATCGTCTCCAGCTCGAGGGGCACGCGCGAGTCGACGCGCCGCGGAGGGCGAGGATCTTCGCACGACACCTGCCGCAAAACTTCCTGCCGATCGTCTCCGTCGAACGCCGGCCGCAGTGTCAACAACTCGTAGAGCGTGACGCCCAGCGAATAAACGTCGCTGCGGTGATCGACGGGCACGCGCTTGCCCAGCGCCTGCTCGGGGCTCATGTAGCGCAGCGTGCCCAGCAAGTCGCCCGTCCGCGTCATCTCAGTCTGCGACTCGATCCGCGCCAGGCCGAAATCGGTGACCCAAAGCTTGCCCTGCGCGTCGAGGATCAAATTCGAGGGCTTGACGTCGCGATGGAGCACGCCCAACTCGTGCGCATGGTCGAGCGCCTCGGCGGCCTGGATCGCCAAGGCCGCCACGCCGCGAAAGTACTCTCGGCCCCTCCCCGTGCGGCCGGTCGAAAGGGCCGCGATTGCCAACGTGGGGAATCGCGGATCGCGGATCGCCGATTGCGGATTCTGGTGGAATTGCGAATTGACCTCCTCATCCCCTGCTCCCCTTTTCCCCTCCTCCCCTCTTCCTGCTTCCGCCTGTCCCCTGTCCCCTGTAACCTCAACTCCCTGATGACCTCGGCGAGCGTCGGCCCATCGACGAAGCGCATGGCGTAATAGTGTACGCCGCGTTCGCAGCCTACGGCGATCACGCCCACGATGTTCGGATGGTCGAGCTGCGCCGCGGCTTGCGCTTCGTTCTTGAACCGCTGCAACTGTCGCGGGTCGAGCATGCCCGCGAAGGGGAGCACCTTAAGTGCCACGCGGCGATCGAGCGACAATTGCCGCGCCTCGTAGACCACACCCATGCCGCCGCGGCCGACCTCGCGGACGATCTGGAAATCACCCAGCGTGCGAGCGGCGGGCTGGACCGCCTCCGCCGCCGTGACCGGCCCCGAAGAATGGACCGCCTGTCCAATGAATTCGAGACTGGCCAAGCAGGCTTCAAGGTCGTCGGCCAACTCGGGATGGCGGGCCAGCAGGGCCCGCTTGTCGGGCGTCCGTCCTTGGGCCGCCTCGGCCAGGTACTCGTCGATGATACGAACGATTCGCACGCCGTCGTCCGAAGCCGCAGCCGTCTGTTCGGTCATAGTCGCTGCTCAATTTGGGGCCGAAGCTGTTTCAGCGCCCGGGCCCACAAGACGCGGGCCGCGTCGGGCGTGCGATCCATTTTCCGGCCGATCTCGGGCCAGTCAAGCTCCTCGATGCTCCGCAAAATGATCACCTCGCGATGGTCGGGGCTGAGCGCGGCCAGAGCGTCGGCCAGGACCACGGCCATTTCCCGCCGCTGGTACGCGTGGCTGGGTGAAGAGCCTTCGCCGGCCACGAAGTTGTCAATGGCATCGGCGGAGGACCGCATGGCGTCCTCCAAGGACATCTCTCGCGACACCCGGCGCGAGCTTGCCCGATAACGGCGGCCCAGGTCGGCGATATTGTGCGCCAGGATCTGACGCAGCCAGGCCAGCAGTTCTGCCTCGGTCGAGCCCTGGAACTGGCCGAAATTCTCATGGGCCTTGATGATCGTTTCCTGCGCCATGTCCGACGCATCAGCCTTGGCCTGAATGGCCGCGTCGATCGACGTTTGAGCGACGAGCCGCAAATAATTGCGGTACAGATCGAGCAGCCCATCGAGCGCGCCGGGCCGCGCCTTGCGGGCGGCGGCAATCAGCTCCGAGATTTGCGAGCGGGCTTGGCTCATGGGCGGCGTGAACCAGGGAAAAACAGGCCAGGGGCTTGCCCGCCGGTACTTGACATTGGTTTCTAAACCCTCGTCCGTGGCGGCTCGCGGGCCGCCGGAGGCAGCCCGCGAGTCGCCACGGACGCCCGGTTGATTGATGCTTCCTCCGACGATTTCCGTCGCGCCCCTACTTATTGAGACGTAATCGCCGTTCATTCTGAACGCGATGGATCCGCCGACCAGCGAAATAGCTCTCCGCGCGCATCGGGCGTGCCGGCGGTCGCGACGAGCTCCCCGCCGTCGGGCGAAAATGCGAGCGAGGTGATCATCCCGTTGTCGACCCGGTGCAAGGTCAACAGCTCCTGCCGCGTGGCGATGTGCCAGAGACGCAACGTACCATCGCCGCCAAAGCTGGCCAGCGTGCGAGCGTCGACGTTGAAGGCCAACGCGTGGGCGCCGAGTTGGTGGCCACCGAGCGACGCCAGTTTCTCGCCGGACTGCGCGTCGAGCAGCAGAATCGGTCCCTCGACGAGCCCAACGGCCAACGTGCGGCCGTCGGGCGCGAACGCCACGGAGCGGTAGCCGAACTCGCCGGTCGTCCGCTGAAAACGAGCCGTCAGCTTCTCCAGTTCGAACACCCGGAACAGGCCGTCGCAGGCAATGGCCATGAGTCGTCCGTCGGAGGACGTGGCCAACAGCTCCGGGGCCGAGCCGCCGATCCGCCGGCGATCGAGCAAGACCTTGGCGTGCGGTTCCCAAACCTCGAGCCAACCGTCAGCGCGCGATAAGACAAGCCGCCCGTCGCTGTCCAACGCGACGGCGCGCACGGCCGCACCCTGGCCGGGATCGAATCGTGTCAGCGATCCGGAGAAGGGCCCGCCAAGGTAAACTTCGCCCAAATCGGAGCAGGCCGCCAATGATCGCCGTTCGGGATCAAGCGATACTTGAAGCAACATCCCGCGCGTGGGGCGAAGGGAGAGCTGCCGTAGCGCCGGCAGATCCCATGTCAGCGCGTCGGCGAAGTGTGCGCCGGTGAGTAACTGCTTGCCATCGTCCGAAAAGTGGACGCTGTAGAGTGGGTGTCTATGACCAGCTTGCTTGAGCGCCGGCTGGGCCGTGGCGTCCCAGACGCGCACGCTGCCGTCGTCGCTGGCCGAGGCGAGCCAGCGGCCGTCGGGCGAAAATGAAACCGACCAGACGCGGTCGTGATGGCCGACGAGCCGAGCGCGCAGCGAGCGGCCGGCGACGTCCCACAGCTCGACGAGCCCATGGGTATCGCCGGAAGCGAGCAGATCTCCCGCCGGGCTAAAGGCGATCGTCCGGACCGCTTTGCGGTGCTGGCCCAGCACCGCGCCGAGTTTACCCTGCGAGGGATTGTACAAGCCGACCAGTCCATGCCCGTTGCCCGAGGCCAACACCGTTCCGTCGGGCGAATAAGCAACCGAGTAGTTGGCATGCCCCATGCTCTCCAAGTCGATCCGCTTGGTCAACGTCTCGGCGTTCCAAATGGTCGCTGTATAATCACCGGCCCCGACGGCCAATTCGGCGCTGTCCGCCGAGAAGGCGATCGACTGCACCCGGCCGCGACTGCCGCGGAATTCGCCCCTGGGCTGGCCGTCGGCCATGTTCCACAGCCGCACCATGCCGTCGACCCCGCCGCAAGCCAGCGTTTCGCCGTCGGGCGAAACGGCCAACGTGAGCACTTCCCGCGTGAGCGAATCAAGCGTGCGCAACAGGTCGCCCGAAACGATATTCCAGAAACGCAAGGTTTGCTGGTCACCGGCGGTGACGAGGGAGTTGCCATCGGGCGAGAAGGCGACCGAGCCGGCGCCCCGCGCGTCGATGGTGCGAACCAGCGACCAATCGGCGGTTGACCAGAGCTTCGCCCGCCCGCCGGCACAAGTGGCCAGCAAGGCGCCGTCGGGCGAAAAACGCACCTCGTAAACATGAGGGCCGCCGGGCTCAAATACGTGCAACGGCGTGGAGCACGAGGCCAGCAATTCGCGCAGATGATACCACTCGAAGCCGCGCAGGCCATCGCCTTCTTCGCCTTCGTAACGAGCGAGCAGCTCGCCGGCATGGACCACGTCGCCGCACCGCCACGCCTGATGCGCCGCGCGGATGTCGGAGGCATACAGCCGCTCGCGCAGGTAAGCATCCCGATCGAGCACCTGCGCGTGTTCTTCCGTGGCGCGTCGCCATTGTCGCCAGATCAGCAGGCTGCCAACCGACGATGCCACGAGCAGGGTCGCGATGACCGCCACGAACAACACCTGGTGCCGCCGCCATAGCGCCTTGGCGTAGCCGATCACGCGCGACCGGCGGGCACGAATGGGCCGGTGATCCAAGAACCGTCTCAAGTCGTCGGCCAATTCGCCGGCCGTGCGATAACGGTCGGCAGGATCTTTTTCCAACGCCTTGAGCACGATCGTTTCCAATTCCACCGGCAACGACCTGGCGATTTTGCGCGGCGGGCGAGGCGGCGCGACGGCGATGCGGCGCAGCAGTTCGGCGCGCTCGTGGGCGCTGAAGGCCGGCCGCAACGTCAACAGCTCATAGAGCGTCGCGCCGAGCGAATAGACGTCGGTGCGGTGGTCGATCGCCGAGCGATCTCCGGCTACCTGCTCGGGGCTCATGTAGCGCAGCGTTCCCAGCAAGTCGCCCGTCATGGTCAGTTCGGCGTTGGCTTCGAGGCGCGCCAAACCGAAATCGGTGACCCAGACCTTGCCGCGACCGTCGACCATCAGGTTCGACGGCTTGACGTCGCGGTGAATCACGCCCACCTCGTGCGCGTAGTCCAGCGCGGCGGCGCCGTCGGCCATCAGCCGCGCGATCGAACGGTAATACTCGCGCGGCGAATCGGTCGAGATGCCGGCGATCGGCGTTGTGGGGGATTGCGGATCGCGGATTGAGGATTGCGGATTGCCCGAGCGCGGAGCGTGGAGCGCGGAGTGCGGAGCGGAGGCGGCGGGGGGCAGGGAGGAGGGGAAGAGGGGAGGAGGGGAAGGGGGGGAAGAGGGGATTTCGGGTTCCGGCGTAATGGCCGCGGTCGGAGCATCCAAGCGCGAAGCGCGGGGCCGGCCCGCCGCGCGCGTGCCCCGGCGCGGAGCGGACGCGCCTTCGCCCTCGCCGTCTTTTTCCGCGCTGCCTTCGTCCTCCTGACTCCTGACTTCTGACTCCTGACTTCTTCTTTCCGCTACCTCGCTTGCGCTGCGGGTTCGTGTAGCTTCGTCGCCGTTCGGCGTCACTTTCTCCTTTTTCCTTTCTCCATTCCCCTCACTTTCCGGCTCCCCTCGTCCCCTTTTCCCCTCCTCCCCTCTTCCTGCTTCCGCCTGTCCCCTGTCCCCTGTCCCCTCTTTCAGCCTCAGCTCCTCGACGACCTCGGCCAGTGTCGGCCCGTCGACGAGGCGCATGGCGTAGTAATGAACGCCGCGCTCGACGCCGACGGCGATGACGTCGATGATGTGCGGATGATTGAGCTGTGCGGCGGCCTGGGCTTCGTTCAAGAACCGTTGTCGTTGCCGAGGGTCGAGCATGGCGGCGAAGGGAAGCACCTTCAACGCCACGCGTCGCCCGAGCGACTGCTGCTGGGCCTCATAGACCACGCCCATGCCGCCGCGGCCGATCACGCGCAGCAAGTGGAAGTCACCCAGCGTGCTGGTGGCCGATGGCACGCCGGCGTCGCCGGTTCCTTCGACCGGTTCGCCATGCTCGGCTGTGGCCGCGCCGATCCACTCCAGGCTGGCGAGGCAGGCCTCGAGGCTATCGGCCAGCTCGGAGTGCTCGGCCAGCAGCGCCTGTTTGCCCGGCGCCGCCCCGGCGGCGACCTGGGCCAGATAGCCGTCGAGGATTCTGGCGACGCGCGATGTATTGTCCGACGCCATGCCGATTTCCTTGATTCGTTCCATAAGCATGGTAGCAGCCCCCAAGGCGACATTCCATCCTCGCCTGCTTCGACACTTCGACACGAACCCGCAGCGCAAGCAAGGAAGCGTAAAGCATGGCGGCCCGGCTGAATAAGCCCCTCGGAACCTAAAATCAGAAACTCGAATAACCGTGGACGGCACGGATTGAAGAGCCTACCCCAAACCGCCTTGTGGTGTAGACGCGAGCGCCTGCCTGGCGGTTTTGGGACAGGCTCTATACCGCGCGGGACCTGCTTCGACACTAACCCGCAGCGCAAGCAAGGAAGCGTAAAGCATTGCCTCGCTTGCGCTTCGCCCTTGGTGCGTTTGGGACGAAAAACGTTTTGAACAGAAGCCAACGAAGTAAACGAAGTCTTGGTTTCCTTCGTTCCGTTCTGTCCGAGCTCCCAAGGCAACATTCCATCCTCGCCTGCTTCGACACTAACCCGCAGCGCAAGCAAGGAAGCGTAAGGCATCGCGGCCCGGCTGAATAAGCCCCTCGGAACCCCCCAACGGAATCAAACTTCAGGAAGTCGAATAACCACGCCTGGCGCGGATTGAAGCCCAAAACACCGGACCTGAACCAAAAAACCGCGTTTCCGAAAAAAAAATCTTACCGGGCGCGTTCGGTTGGGCAGGCGGAATACGTCTCACTAGATAGAAAGGCTGCCGCGCCGTGCGGCGTGGCCGGCCCGACCGAGCGGCGAACGATCAGCCTCGCGGCTGCCGACGGCGTCGCTGCGCCTGCGCCACCACCCTTGAACGACCTGCACGATGTGCGCTCAACGCAAGACGCGCTGCCGCCCCGCCCCATCCAGCACGCGCACTTACGCGCGGCCGTCGTCCGTGGTTGGCTGCCTGACCCGAGGCACGTTCAGGGGCGGTGAGGACGTAGTCGTGCGGCAAGTCATCAAGGTCCGCACCACGTCGGCGGTGATGGGATAGGCCCCTAAGCTAACTCGTTACTGTTCGAATCGACCGATCCAAGCCACCGCCAGAACTTGCCGCCAAAGGAAGCCACATGCGATTGCCACGTTTTTTGGGCCGCAAGCGAAGAACGAGCCGAAGCCAACCTCGCCCGCGGCTCGAATTCCTCGAAACGCGCCGGATTCTGGCGACCGTCGATTGGACAGGCGGCGGTGGCGACACGTCGTGGAGCAATCCGGCGAACTGGAGCAGCGCCCCGAACCTGCCTGGCCCCAACGACGACGTGGTGATCAGCGCCCCGGCCGGCGTGACGATCACCCACGCTTCAGGCAGCGACTCGATCCGCAGCCTGCTCTCCGAAAACGCCTTCATCCTCTCCGGCGGCACGTTGAGCGCCCCCAGCGGCGGGACGTTGGCTAGAGCGACGGTCCAACCGGGCAGCGGAGGGCTGTCGCGGTCGTTCTAGCTTGTCAGACCGATAGAGAGTCGAGGGGAGCTGTAAGACCCTAATTGCCATTTTCACCTGGAGATCCAATCATGCGTGGCAAGACCAGCAGTATGCACCGTCCCCTTCACGCGCGCACTGCAAAAAAGCTTCGCCCGGCATCCTGTGTTCGCTTGGGCGAGTTGTTGGAACGTCGCGACCTGCTCAGCGCTACGGGCTTTACCGCCAGCATTTTGGCACAAATCAACGGTGCGCCGGCGTCGTCGGACCCGCACGACATTGTCGTGGTCGGCAACGAGGCGTTTTTCGCGGCCACCGACCAAGGACACGGCACCGAGTTGTGGAAAAGCGACGGCACCGCGGCGGGCACCGTGTTGGTGAAGGACATCGTTCCAGGTACGGCCAGCTCCAATCCCGAAAACCTGACAAACGTCAACGGCACGCTCTTTTTTACCGTTGGGAATTCACTTTGGAAAAGCGACGGCACGGCGGGCGGGACGGTGGAATTACAGCAGTTCTCGTTGCCGCTACTCAGCGTGGGAATCGGAAATCTGACTCCCTGCCAGAGCAGCGTATTCTTCACCGTGAGTGATCGGCTGCATGAGCAGCTCTGGAAAAGCGACGGCACACCGGGCGGGACCGTGGAATTACAGCAGTTCTCATTGGTCGGGCTCACCGATCCCATCGGAAATCTGACCGTCTCCCGGAGCAACGTGTTCTTCACCGTCAATTCAGCTCAGAGTATCTTCGATCAGCCGGATCTCCAGCTTTGGACAAGCAACGGCACGGCAGGCGGAACTGTGGCATTAGAGCAGTCCCCATCTGGATTCCCCGCTTCCGGGTTTACCGACGTCAACGGCACACTGTACTTTGCCGAAAATTCGCAGCTCTGGAAGAGCGATGGCACAGCGGCAGGAACCGCAGTGGTGGCGTCGATGTGGAATTCGCTTGGCGATCTTACCAACATTGGCGGCACTCTGTATTTTGCCGCGTACGATTCAGCGGTTGGGCACGTGCTCGCAACGTGGAACGGCTCGGCGATAACATATCTTGGGACGTTCCCTGATAATCCGCAACAGTTGACGGACGTCGCGGGAACAATTTATTTTTCAGTGGGGGGAAACACTCTCTGGAAAAGCGACGGTACCGTCAATGGCGCTGTTCAGATACCCGAGTCCTTTCCAGGACTTGGGCTCGATAATGCCGATGGCACGCTCTTTTTTGAGAGTGAAGTTAACGGTCCGTTCAGCAATACTTTCATTGACCAGGCACTTTGGACCCTTGACCCAAGCGGGGCGCCGCTGAACATCGTACCGTCCAGTCTCACAAACAATTTCAACGCATTGCCAACGGCGTTCGACGGTAGTTTCTTCTTCGTCTTCAACAACCGAATCTGGCAGACCGACGGCACGATCGCGGGGACACAGATGACCTCATCGGTCGCTCAGCTCTTGGGCGGCTCGACCGTCTCGACCGTCGCCAATGGATCGATGCTCTTCAGCGCGACTGACGGCACGCACGGCACGCAATTATGGGGAATTGCGGCGGGCACCGATGTCCCGGCGGTAGTGAAAACGATCAATCCAGGAAGCCAAGGTATCGGTATTATCGATTCGGTAGGCATTTTTACCAGTGTCAATGGCACGGTCTACTTCGACGGCGGCGGCGGTATCTGGCACACCGACGGTACGGTCGCGGACACGCTCCTTTATCCGAATGCGAACGCCTCCTATGGAATGTGGAATGTCGACGGGCACTTTGTTTTCGCTCCGTTCGATCAGCAGAATGGGTATCGGTTGGCAACAATCGATGCGACCATGGGCGCGATACAGAACCTTGCGACGCTCGATACCAACCCCGCGAATATGACGGCGGTTGGAAGCACCTGGTATTTCACCGTCGGTTCGCAGCTTTGGAGGACCGACGGCACGGTTTCCGGGACCAGCAACGTCACACCGAGCGGCCTTGCAGGGACACTTCAAAACCTGACAAGCTTCGAGAGTGCCCTTTATTTCATCATCAACGATGCAAGCACAGGTAATAACGATCCGCAGCTTTGGACCAGCGACGGCAGCACTTCAGGAACTAAGCTGGTTGCCGACTTCGGCGCCCCCAGCGCCTCATTGACCGCCGGCCTGACGAACGCGGGAGGCATTTCACTGTTTGTTACCGTTGGCTTTCCTGCAACCGTCTGGACCAGTGACGGCACGACGTCTGGAACGGTGAAATTGGCGGTGGTCGGGGGAGCAGGCGAGGCGGCGAAAAGTTTCGCCGCGGTATCGGGCGGGTACGTGTTCGTGGCCGACGACGCGCAAAAAGGCAATGCTCTGTGGTTTACCGACGGCACGGCAGAGGGCACGAAGATGATCGCGGACATCAATCCAAACAATCAAGCCGTCACGCCGCCGAACTTCATTTCCGTCAACGGAACGGTGCTATTCACGGCCGATGACGGCGTGCATGGCACTGAGTTGTGGACGACTGACGGCACCGCGACCGGTACTCACTTGTTTCTTGACATCAATCCCGGTGCGGCGGGGTCAGATCCCGCGAATTTCACCGAAGCCAACGGAGAATGGTTTCTCACGGCGGACGATGGCACTCACGGTATCCAGCTCTGGACGACCGACGGCACGGTGGCGGGAACGAAACCGCTGGAGACGGTCAACGCCACCGAGGCGTATGGCGGATTTGATCCGAGCAGCCTGACCGCGATCGGCAATCAACTCTTTTTTACCGCGAACGACGGCGTCCACGGCGACGAGCCTTGGGTCAGTGATGGCACGGTCGCGGGTACGTCGATGGCCGTCGATTTCGATTCAGGAGACGGCGGTTCAGGTGCGTCGAATTATGCAGTCCTGGCGAACAACAGGGTATTCATGACGGCAGACGACGGCATCGATGGCATCGAACCCGCCGCGTTGAGTCCCATCGTGCCGCTCGTGCTCACCTCGGGCCCGATAGTCACGGCTACCGAGGGGACCGGCTTCAGCGGCGAAGTCGCCTCGTTCACCAGCGGTGACCCCGCGGATACCACGGCCAATTTCACGGCCACGGTCCTTTGGGGCGACGGTTCGTCATCCTCCGGCACCGTAAGCGCAGCATCAGGGGGTGGTTTCCAGGTTACCGGCTCCCACACCTACGCCGAGGCGGGGACGAACTTGCCCCTTTCGATCCTCGTGGTCGACACGGACGGGAGTACCGCCACAGCCAGCGGTGCCGCGAACGTGGCCGACGCGCCCTTGACCGCTTCCGCCGTGGCCGTTTCGGCAACCGCAGGCGCGACCTTTTCCGGCCACGTCGCCACCTTCACAGACGCCAATCCATTGGCAACGGCAGATGACTTCACTGCTTCGATCACTTGGGGCGACGGGCAATCGTCGGCCGGCACGGTCGTCGCCGCCGTCGGCGGCGGTTACGTCGTGACCGGCACGCACCTCTATGCCGAGGTGGCAAATGGCCTGGCCGTCAACGTTTCGATTCTCGATGTGGGAGGCGCCGCGGCGTCGGCCCAGGACGTCGCCAACGTCAGCGACGCCCCGATCTTGCCCATGCCCGCCGCAATCACCTCCACCGAGGGCGCCACCTTCAACGGGACGGTGGCCACCTTCACCGACGGCAACACGTTGACCACGCCCGCCGACTTCACGGCGACCATCGCCTGGGGCGACGGCGGCTCGTCGGCCGGCACCGTTACGGCAGGTGACGGCGGAGGGTTCGTCGTGACCGGCGCTCACGTCTACGCCGACGCGGCCACCGGCGTGCCGCTGAAAGTCGTGATCACGGATGCCAACGGCGGCAACGCCACCGCCGATGGCACCGCCAACATCGCCGACGCCAGCCTGACGGCTGCGGGAGCGACGATCGCTGTCACAGAAGGGGCCACGTTCGCCGGGAGCGTCGCCACTTTCACCGACGCCAACCCGTTTGGCGCGGTCAACGAGTTCACGGGCACGATCGACTGGGGCGACGGCCAGATGTCGGCCGGCGTCGTGGCGACGGTTGCCGCCGGCGGATTCGCCGTCAGCGGCAGCCACGTGTATGCCGAGGCGGGCCAGTACCTGACGTCGGTGACGATTGACGACGTCGGCGGCAGCACGGCCACCGCTGACGGAACCGCCAACGTGGCCGACGCCAGCCTGACGGCGACGGGGGCGACCATCGCCGCCGGGTTGAACGCGACTTTCTCGGGCAAGGTGGCGACGTTCACCGACGCGAACCCCTTGGGTGTGGCCGCCGACTTCACGGCCACGATCGACTGGGGCGACGGTAGCGGCACGACGGCAGGCAGTGTGTCGGCCGCGGCCGGGGGCGGGTTTGTCGTCACCGGCAGCCACGAGTACACGGCCCTGGCCAACGACCTGCCGCTGTCGGTGCTGATCACCGACAAAGGGGGCGCGACGGCCACCACCTCCGGCGCCGCCACGGTCACCGTGGCCGCGATCACCGCTACGGGCCAGAACGTTTCAGCGACGGAAGGGGCGGGCTTCGCCGCCACTGTGGCCACGTTTACCTACAGCGGCCCCGCCGCCGCGGCGAGCGACTTCACGGCCACGATCGACTGGGGCGACGGCGCGAGCGCCGCCGCGGGCTCGATCAGTGGCACGTCGGCCGCCGGCTTCACCGTCAGCGGCACCCACACCTACGCCGTAGCGGCGGCCGACTTGCCGATCACGGTCGTGATCGATGGACCCAAGGGCGCCGTGGCGACCACCGAAGGCGCGGCGGTCGTCGCCGACGCCCCGCTGGCAGCCACCGCAGTGGCCGTGGCGCTCCTGCCCGGCGCGCCGCTGGCCAACGCCGTGCTGGCCACCTTCACCGACACGGGGGGCGCCGAGCCGGTAGGCGACTATTCGGCCACCATCGACTGGGGCGACGGCACCACCGGCGCCGGCACGGTCGTGGCCACGGCCGGTGGTGGCTTCCAGGTCACGGGCAGCCACACCTATTCTGCGAGCACAACCAACGAACAGATTACGGTCACGATCCGCGACAACGTGGGGGGCGCCCATACCCAGGTCACGACGCAGGTGAGCGTCGGCGACGCCAACGCCCAGTACGTGGCGGCGGTGTTCCTCGACGTGCTCGGCCGGCCGGTCGACGCGGCCGGTCTGGCCTACTGGGACCATCTGCTCGACACGGGCACGGCGGTCGCGAGCGTCGCCGCAGCGATCGCGAACAGCCCCGAATACTACGCCAACATCGTCATCATGCCCGACTACGTGAAGCTGCTGGGCCGGGCCCCCGATGCGGCGGGGTTGGCCTACTGGGTCGCCCAAATGGACGGCAGCAGCGGAAATGTCACTGATCAGCAACTGGAGGCCGATCTGGTTTCGGCCGGCGGGACGACCGGCGAGTTCTACACGGACGCCGGCGGCACGAATACCGACTGGATCGACGCGGTGTACGAGAAGCTGCTGGGGCGCGCGGCCGACGTCGCCGGCGAGATGTACTGGAACGGCCTGTTGAACATGGGCGAAACGCTCGGCTTGGTAGCCCAGGGCATCGCCGGCAGCCGGGAAAACGACACGCAGCTCATCAACGACGACTACATGCAGTACCTGGGCCGTGCCGCCGACCCGGGCGGACTGGCCTATTGGCTGCAACAGTTCGCCGACGGAGCGACGAATGAAGACGTGATCGCCGGCTTCACCGGCGCCGACGAATACTACAACAAGCACACGAGCTAGCGCCGTTGCCAGTCCAGCAGTCCGACAGGGGCAGGGGGCGGAGAAGTGCGTGGGCGGACGTCCGCGTGCAGCATAGCGCCGCCAAGGCAGCCCGATTCAACAAGAGCCTATCCCAAAACGGCCTTGTGGTGTGGACGCGAGCGCCTTGCCCGGCGGTTTTGCGGAAGGCTTTGGGAGAAAAAACGCCGGACCTGAACCAAAAAAGCCGCGTTTCCGAAAAAAAATCTTACCGGGCGCGTTCGGTTGGGCAGGCGGAATACGTCTCACTAGATAGAAAGGCTGGCGCGCCGCGCGGCGTGACCGGCCCGAGCGGCGAACGATCAGCGTCGCGGCTGCCGACGGCGCCGCTGCGCCCGCGCCACCACCCTTGAACGACCTGCACGATGTGCGCTCAACGCAAGACGCGCTGCCGCCCTGCCCCATCCACCACGCGCACTCACGCGCGGCCGCCGTCCGTGGTTGTCTGCCTGACTCGAGGCACGTTCAGCGGCGGTGAGGACGTAGTCGTGCGGCAAGTCATAGAGGTCCGCACCACGTCGGTGGTGATGGGATAGGCCCCTAAGCTAACTCGTTACTGTTCGAATCGACCGATCCAAGCCACCGCCAGAATCCGCTGCCATAGGAGGCCTCCCATGCGATTGCCACGTTTTTTAGGCCGAAAGCGGAGAAAGACCCGCGACAATCCCCGCCCGCGGCGGTCGCGACTCGAATTCCTCGAAACGCGACGTTTGCTGATCGCACCACCGGGGTTCACAACCCTGAACGACCCGTTGGCGACGAACGGTACCGTCGTGCAAGGTATCAGTGGTAGTAATGTCGTGGGGCAATACGCCGACAGCGCGGGGACACATGGGTTCCTGTACAACGGTACGTCGTATACGACCTTAAATGACCCTTTCGCCGCTGGATACACATCGGCGCATGGCGTCAGCGGCAACAACATCGTGGGAGACTACTGGAGCGGCTCGGCCTGGTACGGTTTCCTCTATAATGGGAGTTCGTGGACCCAACTGAACGATCCCTTGGCAACCGGAAATACCGCGGCCATCGGCATCGATGGCAACAACATCGTGGGCCAATACTACGTCGGATCTGCCATACACGCCTTCTTCTACAATGGAAGCACCTACACGACGCTGGATGACCCCTTGGCGACGAACGGTACTGCGGCCTACGGCATCAGCGGCAACAGCATCGTGGGAGGCTATCTGGACGGCTCGGTCCAACACGGTTTCTTATACAATCTCGCCACTGGGAAATACACCACCATCGATGAACCCTTGGCGACGAGTGGTACTGCGGCAGTTGGTATCCAGGGTAACGACATCGTCGGCTGGTTCGGCGATCCGACGGGTTACCACGGATACCTTAACAATGGGTCGACATATACGGCGTTCGACGACCCACTGGGCGTAGGCACGACTGCTGCATTTGGCATCAACAGCGGCAACATCGTAGGACAATATATCGACTCAAACGGAGCCTACCACGGTTTCCTCGACGCTGTTCCGACATTCACCGTCACAAACACGGCCGACAGTGGCACGGGCTCGCTGCGGCAGGCCATGCTCGACGCGAACGCAGCGGGCAGCTTCACTCCACCGGCCACCATCGACTTTGCCATTCCCACCAGCGATCCGAACTATAACAGCGCGACTGGGGTGTGGACCATTTCGCCGCTCTCGGCGCTGCCGACGGTGACCGTACCTGTCACGATCGACGGGACGTCCCAGACCGGATTCGGCGGTACGCCCGTGATCGACATCAACGGCAGCCAGGCCGGCAGCGGCGCCGATGGCTTGGCCATCGACGGCGGCAATAGCACGGTCAAAAGCCTGGTCGTCAACCAGTTCTCCGGCGACGGCGTTCGGTTTGATGTAGCAGGCGGCGACGCGCTCAGCGGGAGCATGATCGGCACCAACGCGACGGGCACGGCGGCGCTTGGCAACGGCGCCAACGGCGTGGAGATCGAAACCGCAAATAACCTGGTCGGCGGCACTTCTCCCGCCGCGAAGAACGTCATCTCGGCGAACACCTGGGGCGTTCTGATCACCGGCACATTGGCCAGCGGAAACGTCGTGGAGGGGGATTTCATCGGGACCAACGCCGCAGGCACCGCCAGTCTGGGCAATGTATACGACGGCGTGGACATCTATTCCGCCGATAACACGATCGGCGGCGGCTCGGCCGCCGCCCGAAACGTCATTTCCGGAAACCATAGCAACGGCATCGTTATCATCGGCTCGTCGGCAACGGGCAACGTCGTTGACGGCAACTACGTCGGCACCGACGTTTCCGGATCGACTGCGGTCGCCAATAGCCAATTCGGCGTGGTCGTCACCAATGGAGCGAACAACAACCTCATCGGCAGTAACGGCGACGGCGTGAACGACGCGGCGGAGGGGAACGTCGTCTCAGGAAACCTGTCAAACGGCATCGAGTTCTACGGCACTGCGTTCGGCAACGTTGCGGCCGGTAACATCGTCGGTTTGAATGCCGCGGGCACGGCGGCCATCGGCAATGCAGGCATCGGCATCGATCTGTCGGGCGGCACGACGGGCAACCGCGTCGGATCCAATGCCGGCGACGCCGATCACACCGCCGAGCGAAACTTCGTGTCCGGCAACTTGTCGGTGGGCGTCCGCTTGACGGACGCCGGGACCTCCAATAACGTTGTCGCCGGCAACTACGTCGGCACGAACGTCGCGGGCACCGGCGCTGTGCCGAATCTTCAAAGCGGGGTGCTGATCATCAATGGCGCGCTGAATAATCTGATTGGCGGCACCGCGCCAGGAACGGCAAATGTCATCTCCGGCAACACATTAGACGGGGTGACCATCAGCACCGTCGGAACGACTACCAACGTCGTCGAGGGCAACTTCATCGGCACGAGCGCGAGCGGCGCCGCCGCCTTGGGTAATGGGGAGCGCGGCGTGACGCTCGGCGCGGGCGCGACGTACAACACGATCGGCGGCACCACCGTCGCGGCCCGCAACATCATTTCTGGAAATGGCTGGGATGGGGTAGCATTCGACGGCGCGTCGTACAACACGGTCGAGGGAAACTACATTGGCACGGATGTCAGCGGCACCGTGGCCGTGGGCAACGGCTTCAACGCAGCCAGCGTTTGGGGCGGCCCGCTCGAAGGCGTGATGGTCCGGATAGGCGCCTCGAACAACACGATTGGGGGGACGGCGCCAGGTGCCGGCAATTTGATTTCCGGCAATGCGGCCAGCGGCGTCGCCTTCTTTGATGCCGGAACGACCGGAAACGTGGTCGAGGGGAATTTCATTGGCACCGACGCCAGCGGCACTGCCGCGCTGGGCAACGCGCAGCGGGGTGTCACACTTGGCTTGGGCAACGGCGCGGGCCCGACGTACAACACGATAGGGGGTACGACCGCCGCGGCGCGCAACATCATTTCCGGCAACGCCTGGGATGGGGTTGGGTTCGACGGCGCGTCGTACAACACGGTCGAGGGGAACTATATCGGCACCGACGTCAGCGGCACCGTGGCGGTGGGCAATGGGTTCGGCGCGGCCGCCGTTTGGGGCGGCCCGCTCAACGGCGTCATGATCCGCGTCGGCGCCGCGGACAACGTCATCGGCGGCAGCGCGCCGGGCGCGGGCAATTTAATCTCCGGCAATGCCTATGACGGCATTGCTCTCTACGACAATGGCACGAGCGGCAACATTATCGAAGGGAATCTCATCGGCACCAACGCGGCAGGCACCGCCGCCCTGCCAAACGCGGCCAACGGCGTCGAGGTCCAGGCCTCCGGTAACGTCATCGGTGGCAGTTCCTCCGCCGCGCGAAACGTTATCTCCGGCAATGCCGCCAACGGCATGTGGATCGCCAGCTCGTTAGCCACCAGCAACGTCGTTGAGGGAAACTACATCGGCACGGACGTCTCCGGATCGGTGGCCATTGGCAACCAGTACTTCGGAATCGGCATCGCGGCTGGAGCGAACAACAACCTCATTGGCACCAACGGCGACGGCGTGAACGACGCGGCTGAGGGAAACGTGATCTCAGGAAACGTGAGCACCGGCCTGCCGATCTTCGGTCCCGCCTATGGCAACGTCGTGGCCGGCAATATCGTGGGCTTGAATGCGGCGGGTACATCGGTCCTTGGCAACGGCAACTTTGGCATCGACCTGCTGGACGCAACGACCGGCAATCGCATCGGAGTCAATGTGAGCGATGCGGACACCGCCGCGGAGCGAAATGTCCTATCGAGCAACGCATTCGATGGAATCCGGCTGGTCGGCAACGGAACGTCCAATAACCTGGTTGCCGGCAACTACATCGGCACCGATGTCACCGGCACCACCGCCATTGCGAACGGCTCGCAAGCCGTCGAGATCAACAACGCTTCCCAGAACACGATCGGCGGCAGCACCGCCTCGGCGCGGAACATCCTCTCCGGCAACTTGGCCAGCGGTGTCTATATCACCGGCTCATCAGCCACCGGCAACGTGGTTGAAGGGAACTACATTGGCACCGACGTCTCTGGATCAATCGCCGTGGGCAACCACGTTTTCGGAATTGCCATCGATGGCGGAGCGAATAACAACCTGATTGGAACTAACGGCGACGGCGTGAATGATGCGACGGAGGGGAATGTCATTTCGGGAAACCTGTTTTCGGGAATTGCAATCTCTGGGCCCGCGTTTGGCAACGCCGTGGCCGGAAACATCATCGGCCTGAATGCCGCGGGCACGGCTGCGATCGGCAATGGAGGCAACGGGATCGAACTGTATAGCGGCACGACGGGCAACCGCGTCGGAGCCAAAGCCGGCGATGCCGGTACGGCCGCTGAGCGAAACATCGTATCCGGCAACAGCCAGGACGGCGTCGGCATTTTCAACGCCGGAACCAACAACAACCTCGTCGCGGGCAATTACATCGGCACTGACGTGACCGGTGCCCATCCCTTAGGCAACCACGCAGGCGTTGGCGTTGGCTTCGGCGCGCAAAACAACGTCATTGGCGGCACTACGACGGCGGCCCGAAACGTCATCTCGGCAAACGGCACGGATGGCGTCTACATCAGCGACCCCGGAACCAGCAGCAACGTCGTGGAAGATGATTTCATCGGAACCAATGCAAGCGGCACGGCCGCGCTGGGCAACGGCTATTGGGGCATCCAGATTTTCAATGGCGCCCAATCAAACCGCATCGGGGCAGCGGGCAGCGACGCCGATCCGACCGCGGAACGAAACATCATCTCTGCCAATGATAACGACGGCGTGGGCATCGGCGACTCTGGAACGACAGGCAACATCGTGGCGGGGAATTTCATCGGTACTGACGTGACCGGTAAGGCTGGGTTAGGAAATGCACATTCGGGCGTGTGGATCGTCAACGGAGCGCAGGAAAACCTTATCGGAGCCGACGGCTTGGGCAACACGATCGCCTACAACGCCAGCGCCGGCGTTCTCGTCCAGGTTGCCGGCACAACGGACAATTCGATTCGCGGCAATGCGATCTTCGCAAATCAAGCCCTTGGCATCGACCTGGGTGGCAGCGGCACGCCGGTGGCCAACGACTCGCAGGGGCACACGGGGCCGAACAATTTCCAGAACTTTCCGACCATCACCTCAGCCCGTGCCGGGAGTTCGACGACCATCGCCGGGTATTTCGCCGAAGCCAACGAGCCAAACACGCAGATCACGCTTGAATTCTTCCTTAACTCGGCCGCCGACCGGAGCGGCTTCGGCCAAGGCCAAACCTACCTCGGCTCGACCACCATCACGACGGACGGCACCGGCGCCGCCGACTTCAACGTCACGTTCCAAGTGGCGACAACCGCTGGGCAGCTCGTCACCGCGACCGCCACCGACACGAGTGGCAATACCTCCGAGTTC
>DATLQY010000220.1:0-7057 GCA_035534975.1 Pirellulales bacterium | reverse complement strand
GCGCGAGCTCTTCCACGTTCGCCGCGTGTTCTTGTCGGAGTTGGTCCAGCTCACGCTCTTCCTGACGCAGCCTGGCCAGTGCGGTTTCGAACTGCTCTCGCTCCCGCTCCAGTTCGGCTCGCCCCTGAGCAACCTCGGATTGCGAGCGCGCCGCCTGCGATTGTTCTTGCGCGGTCCGGTGATGGTCGCGGGCCAACTCCTCGCCGATCAGCGCCAACTGCTTTGCCAGTTCGGCCTCGGCCTGCCGTAGCCGCCGCTGGTGCGCGGCGACGAAATTCTGCACCTGCGCGCGCTGTGCCGCCAGTGTGCGAACCACCTCGTCGCACGCTTGGTTGTCGGCGTCGTTCGTAGGAGGCACTTCTTCCATGCGGAGGCGGAGTGGCAGGCGAAACGCGCGGCGGCACGAATCCGGCCGTTCGCCGAATCGCAGCGCTGGTAAAACGCAACGCGGTTGATTCCTATACTCCTATAGGATACGGCATTCGCCCGGTCAAAGAGGATTGACGGAGGTAGCGGTTGTGACGGCTGAGCGTGTTGTTCGAACCTGGGCCATATCCTATTATGACTTGGTTGCCTTGCCACCGCGAACTCGACGGAGCCGATATGTCCGACCCCCGTTTGAACCACCTTGCCGAAATCCTGATCGACCACAGTTGCCAGCTCAGAACCGGAGAAAAGCTGCTGATCGAAGCCTACGACCTGCCCGAGCCGGCGCTCGTCTGCCGGCTGGTCGAGCTGGCCGCCGAGCGCGGCGCCCATCCGCTCGTGACCTGGAAAAGTAACACAGTGCTGCGGGCGATCTACCGCACCGGCAGTGAGACGGCGATCGGCCTGGCGGGCGATTTCGAAAAGGCGCGGATGGAGGAAATGGATTGCTACATCGGCATCCGCGGGGCGGCCAACTCCAGCGAATTTGCCGACGTGCCCATTGAGCAGATGGACATCTACCAGCGGCTCTGGTGGCACCCGGTGCATAGCCAGGTCCGCGTGCCGCGCACCCGCTGGGTGGTGCTCCGCTACCCGACCGACTCGATGGCCCAGGCGGCCAACATGAGCAGCGAGGGATTCGCCGATTTCTACTTCTCGGTCTGTACGGCCGATTACGTGCGAATGGGCCTCGACCAGGAGCCGCTGGTGCGCCGCATGGAGGCCGCCGACCGCGTGCGGATCGTCGCTCCGGGAACCGACCTCGCGTTCTCGATCCGTGACATGCCCGTCCGGCCTTGCAACGGGCAGCGGAACATTCCCGACGGCGAAGTCTTCACGGCCCCCTTGCGCGAAAGCATCAACGGCACGATCCGCTACAACACCCCCTCACGCTACCAGGGTACGGTTTTCCAGGACATCGAGTTCGAATTCCGCCAGGGAAAGATCGTGCGGGCGACGTGCGCCGGTGAGGAACGAAAGCTGAACCAGGTGCTCGACGCCGACGAGGGAGCGCGGTACATCGGCGAATGGTCGATCGGCTGCAACAATCACGTCCGCAAACCCATGCTCGACACGCTGTTCGACGAGAAGATCGGCGGCTCGATCCATCTCACGCCCGGCAACGCCTATGACGAGTGCGACAACGGCAACCGCAGCCGCGTCCACTGGGACCTGGTGCTGATCCAAACGCCCGAATGGGGCGGCGGCGAAATCTGGTTCGACGACGCTCTGATCCGAAAGGATGGACGTTTCGTGCCGGCCGATTTACAGGGATTGAACGAGGGATTGTGACGACCTTCGTTACCCATCTTGAAAGCGCGCTCGACGGAACGCGGCTGCCGGCGGGCCAGGTGCAAACCCTGCACCGCGATCGGCCGCTCTGGGTCCGCTACGACCTCGCGGCCGTGGGCCGGGCATTGACCAAGGAACAACTGGCCCGCCGCCCGGCGACGATGTGGCGGTACCGCGAGCTGTTGCCGCCGGCCAAAGACCAGGCAATCGTTTCGCTGGGCGAGGGTATGACGCCCTTGATTCCCTGTCCTCGTCTGGGGCCGCGGTTCAAGCTCGACCAGGTCTGGATCAAGGACGAGTCGCGCCTGCCGACGGGCAGCTTCAAAAGCCGCGGCCTGGCGATGGCGATCACGATGGCCCAAGGGTTCGGCATCCGCCGTGTGGCGATCCCCACGGCCGGTAACGCGGGCGGGGCGATGGCCGCCTACGCCGCGCGTGCCGGAATGGAGGCTTACGTCCTCATGCCCGCCGACACGCCGGCGATCAACCAGTATGAGTGCCGCTTGGCGGGCGCCAAAACCTATCTGGTGAACGGCCTGATCACCGACTGCGGCCGGATCGTGCGCGAGGGAATCCAACGGCTCGGCTGGTTCGACATGTCGACGCTCAAGGAGCCTTACCGTATCGAGGGAAAGAAGACGATGGGCCTGGAGATTGCCGAGCAGCTCGACTGGCGATTGCCCGATGTAATCCTTTATCCCACCGGCGGCGGCACCGGACTGATCGGGATGTGGAAGGCTTTCGACGAGCTGGAGCAACTCGGTTGGCTTGCCGACGAGCGGCGGCCGAGAATGGTGGCCGTTCAATCAACCGGGTGCGCGCCGATCGTGCGCGCGTTCGACGCGAGGGCCCGGTTTGCCGAGCCATTCATCGGCGCGGCGACCATCGCCAGCGGCATCCGCGTGCCCGCCGCGGTGGGCGATTTCATGATTCTCGACGCCGTGCGCGCCAGCGGCGGCAGGGCCGTGTCCGTCGAGGAGGGCCGCATCCGCGAGTGGATGGCGCTGGGGACGGGTTTGGAAGGGATCGCGATCTGTCCCGAAACCGCCGCGTGCATTGGCGCTCTGGAACGATTGGCTGCCGAAGGTTGGATCGCGCCCCACGAGCAAGTGGTCGTGTTCAATACGGGCGCCGCGCAGAAGTACCCCGAGGCAATGGCCGTCGACCTGCCGCGCATCGACAAGGACCGGCCGATCGACTGGGATCAGTTCAAAGTGTGAAACGCAAGCGAAATTTCAAACGGCCGAGAATGAGACATTTTGTCATGAGAAAAAAGTGGTGGCTGGGGCAGAGCCTAAGCGATGCCCCGGCGCGTGGGGCAGGTTTCCAACCTGCCATACACATCGCTATCGCAGGTTGGAAACCTGCCCCACGGACTCTGCCGCAGCCACAGTGAATTCCACGTTCCTGGCCGCGTGCGGTATCTTGTTTGAACTTTGCGGCGCGTTTCCGCAAGGTTAGTCCCACCACCAGGCCGAGTTGGGCACGTCGTCCGGCGCCGAGCGTGATCGCTCGCTGCCCAACGCTCCCTTGCGATCGGTCGCGATCGCATCGCGGGCGACCAACTCGCGGAAATCGGCCGTGACACCGCCGCTGACGACGGCCAGGATCTGCTTGCCGCCGTTGACCTCGCGATGATTGATCACAGTGTCGATCGCCTTGGGCACTGGTAACCGGGCCAGCGCGTACTGATTGGGGTTGCCGAAGCACAGCATGTGCCAGCCGACCTGGTCGGCCAGCCCTTCGGACCTCAAGAGCGAGGCGACCAGGGCCAGGTCGAATACGTTCTGAAGCTCGGCGTAGATCGGGTACTTTGCCGCCAGGTCCGTGAAGTGCTTGGTGAAGTTGTGGGCGAACTCCGCGTTCAATGGGTCGGCCTTGTCCGTGTGGATCTGTTTCCCCGCGGCCGTGAGCATCTCATTCTCGCTGAGCACTTTGACCCCCTGTCCACGGATCTCGAATACGTCGCGGTTGGGGCTGGTCAGTACGGCATCGTAATTGACGGTGAACCACCAACGGAGCAAGTCCATCGGCCGCGGCGACTCGCCGGCCGCCAGCTTGATCATCTGCAGGTAGCTGGGCACGTCGGCCGTTCCCTTTTCCAGCCCGATCCCGATCAGCTTCATGCGGTAATCGGCCTCGACGATGACCTGGGCGACGCGTGAGTGCCGGTCGATGCCTGAGACGCGTACGTCTTGCAGGCCGATTTGGCTACGAAGCTTTTCCAGCCACGTGCCACGTTGGCCGGGCTTGAGCGGCTTGGCGCTCGACTCCTTGAGAAAAGCGTGGGCGTTGGCCAAGCCTTCCTCCGTCGGATCGATCGAACAGCCGAACTCACCGCCTCCCTGAGAACCGCCTTCCCCGGAGTTGAAGTGCCGCAACAAGACAACCAGGTCGTCGAGCTGCAACACGGGGCGCCCCGTTTCGGTGCCGACGATGTGGTTTTCGCGGTCGTATTTCCAATCGCCGGCCGGGCCCGCCAGCACGATTTCGCCGGTTTCGGGATAGACCAACAGGAACTTGATTCGCTGCAAACCGGCGAGCACGAACATGTCTTCATCCAAGGCGCGGCCCGTGGCAAGTCGTAATTGCACATCGCGTTCCAGACGATTGAGCGACACCTTTCGCAAGGGCGACGTCCGTCGCGCATCGCTGAAATGAACGGCACGGCGCGCCGCGCGGCGGAATTCGGCCAGCCGACCGCCTCCGTCGCGGTCGGTCACCGGTCGAACGACGCCCGCGGGATCGACGTAAACGCCGTTGGTGTATGCCTGGATCGTACCGGGACCGCCGGCGTCGTTCCAACTATCGGCCTTGATTGTCGACGTGATCAACTCTTCGAGTTCTCCAAAAGTGGCCCCGCCACCGCCGCCGCCGAATGCCCCCTCTGGCGGCAGGCGGGAGTGCGGTTGATTGGCAACGTCGTCGACGGCCGAGTCGCGCGCTCGGTCGTCGCGCATCGAGCCGATCGTCGCCAGAGCGGCCGATCGTTCGCCGGCCTTGGCCTGCGCTTGAGCCACCCGCTTGAGTCGGTCCTCGCGAGTGGCCGAATCCGACTCGCCCAGGGCCTGTTCGAAAGCGGGAGCAAATTCTCCGGAAGCCAGTTGTTCATCCAACAGCTTGTCCGCGCCGGGCACGGCATCGGACCCAGCGACCGTCACGGCCGACAAGCAACAACCGACGAGTCCGACGAGGCATACCGGCCGCCACGGAAAGTTGCCGCCGCGGTGACGTTGAAACCATTGCGAGGCCATGATGACGCTCCTCTCTCCGACGAATTGGCGTTCCAAAGCACCCTGGGGCTACCCCCCAGGATCAGCCTATAGACTCGCACAAACGGCGACCGGAAGCAAGAAAATTCAGGACAAAAAAACGGTCGGCTTCAGCGCTAGGATCCAACATGGGGCAGCTTTCCAAGCCGCCGGAGGGCGAGCCGGGGGGCGTAAGCCCCCGTTGTACCGCCGCCGCGGCCGATCTACCGCAGTGCCAGCGGAATCGCCGCCGCCCAAGTGGGCGCCCGCGTGGTTGGCTCCTGCTGTCAGGTCCGTGCCTGCGCCCTGGGCTTTCGAATGCGGCCCCCTTGGGGCCGTTGTCCGCCCGCGGCACCGCCGCCATGTACCACCGGCGCAAAAGGACCCAACAAGCAATGGCCGCGGCGTTCGTCAAACGCGCACAGCCGCCGCAACGGCGCCGCACGGCGCGCGTCGCCGATAAGGTCGTCGATGAAAGGGATCGTGACCCGGCCCGTGCTTGCCACCTCCCATCCGGCCGCGTAACTTGGCGCCTGGAGGTTTCGGCCGATCCGTTCGTCAAGGGTCAATCGCATGGGACTCATCAACTCGATTGGCGCATTCGTCGCGGCGCAGCTCGCAGCCAAAATCATACCACAGACCACGGCGTCATTGCCATCCGCCGGCGACGACTTGGCGACGGAAGCGGGTGCGCCGCCCAGGTGTTCCGTGGACGTCGCCGCGGAGAACGCCGCGCTGCGAAAGCAACTGGCCGAGCAGGCCGTGGAGGTCCTGGCGCTCAAACAGCAACTCGCGATTTACCAACGCAAACATCCGCACATCAGGGTGTGGCCCCGCGACCGCGTGTTCTGGACGGCGCTTTCCTTGCTCTGGGGCGGCTGGAAATCGGTGCTGCTCGTCGTGAAACCGGAGACCGTGGTCCGTTGGCACCGTAAGGGGTTCAAACTGTTCTGGAAGATCAGGTCCACTGTCCCGGCGCGAGGCCGGCCCACGATCGCGGGGGAAATCCGCGAATTGATCGTGAAAATGTCAATCGAAAACGTCACCTGGGGCGCGCCGAGGATTCGGGCCGAACTTGCGCTTTTGGGCCACAAGCTGGCTGAGCGCACCGTCGCCAAGTACATGGTTCGCGGCGATAGGCCGCCGTCGCAGACCTGGCGAACGTTCTTGAATAACCATGTCGGCGACATCGCCGCCTGCGATTTCTTCGTGGTGCCGACGGCGACGTTCCGCGTGTTGTACGTGTTCTTCGTGTTGGCGCACGATCGGCGCCGCGTGCTGCATTTCAACGTGACGACGAACCCATACGAAGCGTGGGCCGCGCAACAGATCGTCGAGACGTTCCCCAACGAGCCGACGAAGAAATACCTGATCCGCGACAACGACTCTACGTACGGCGCGGCGTTCAGGGTGCGGCTCAAGCAGATTGGCATCGAAGACACGCCCACGGCGCCGCGGAGCCCGTGGCAGAATCCCTACGCCGAACGGATGGTTGGCACGTTTCGTCGCGAGTGTCTCGACCACGTGATCATTCTCAACGAGGCGTATCTCAAACGGCTCCTGACGGCGTTCGTCACCTACTATCATGATTCTCGAACGCACATGTCGCTCGATTGCAACTCGCCGAACCCGCGCGAGGTCGAGCCGCCCGAGAAAGGCGATGTGATTTCGATTCCCGTGCTGGGCGGACTGCACCACCGCTACACGCGGCAAGCGGCGTGAGGGAAGGACGCGGTGCGTTCCAATCATCGGCGCGAACGGTCGTCCTACGCGCTGTCAGGGAAAAACTCGCTTCGCGGCCTTGAATCGCGACGATCTCGCCCCTCGCTCCTCGTGGTCCGCGTTCCTTACGCCGTCCATCGCGCGCCCGGCATCCCCTCTCATGGACGGCTTCCTTGCCCCATTCCGGTTTTTTGCTACCCACAGGAAGCGGAAAGGGCCAGCTCCACCGCCTCGTTGGCTTCGATCGCATTGTCGTCCAATGGCGTTACGGCGATCGCGGCGCTGGCGGAACCGGCCGCGATCGTGACGCTGCCGGAAAGCGTGCTGTAGTCGGTGCCGTTGACGGCCGTGCCCGCGATCGTGTA
>DATLQY010000219.1:0-4904 GCA_035534975.1 Pirellulales bacterium | reverse complement strand
AGGTGCCCGTGCTTCTCGATGCTGTCTTTGGCCCGCGCTTTGAACTGATCCAAGTTCCATTTGGAACTGGCCACGCCGATCACGGGCATGTCGAGGTGGCCGCGCCGGATCAGCGCTTGCAGCGCCGGGAAGATCTGCTTGTACGCCAGGTCGCCGGTGGCGCCGAAGAAAACGAGAGCGTCTGAGCGGGAAGCGGTCATGTGCGAACCTTTGTGCAGGATCAATCAACGAACTCGAATCTCATTGGCGTGGATGGAGAGTCCTGACAACTCCATCGCGACCTGCTGAGCAATCTGTTTGGCGTAGTAGCTGTCAGCTTGACCACGCAGGACCAGTCCATCGCCTTTAGCGGACATCTGAAATTCGCGCACTTGGCCGCCGACACGTGATTGCAGCCGCGCCGCGATTCGCTCAGCCAGCCCGGCGGGGATGGCCTCGCTCGTTCCGTTGGATCGATCATGCATGATGGGATCCTGTAATGGAAATGGTATTTGTCGCGATCAGCGCATCGTGGCCATTAGGCGCCTCCCTTCTCGGCGGCCGCTTTTTCCTCGTGGCCGCCGAACTGGTAACGAAGGGCCGACAACACCCGGTCGCCGAATTCGGCCTCGCCACGCGAGCTAAAGCGGTCATATAACGCCGCGCTGAGAACCGGGGCCGGCACCGATTCGTCGATGGCCGCCGCGATCGTCCAACGTCCCTCGCCCGAGTCCGACACCCGGCCGGTGAACTTCGCCAGGTCGGGGCTCTTGACGAGCGCGATCGCGGCCAGGTCGAGGAGCCAAGACGCGATCACGCTGCCTCGGCGCCAGACCTCGGCGATGTCGGCCAGGTTCAGGTCGTAGGGGTAGTGCTCGGGATGGCGCAGCGGGGTGGTTTCGGCATCGGCGGCGCGCTTCTGTTTGCCGGCGTTGGCGTGGCGCAGGATGTTCAGCCCCTCCGCGTAGGAAGCCATCATGCCGTACTCGATGCCGTTGTGGACCATTTTGACGAAGTGGCCCGCCCCGCTCGGCCCGCAGTGCAGGTAGCCGTGCTCCGCGGTGCCACCCACCTTCTCGCGACCGGGCGTGCGCGGCGCCGCTTCGACAGGCGGCGCGAGGGCGGCGAAAACGGGGTCGAGGCGCTGGACGACGGCCGCGTCTCCTCCGATCATCAGGCAGTAGCCGCGCTCCGCCCCCCAGACTCCGCCGCTGGTGCCGACGTCCACGTAGTGGATGCCCTTCGGATTCAGTTCGGCGGCGCGGCTGATGTCGTCGTGGTAGTAGGAGTTGCCGCCGTCGATGACCACGTCGCCGCGTTCGAGAAGCGGGACGAGGGCCTTCAGCGTTTGATCGACCGCCGCCGCCGGCACCATCATCCAGACCGCGCGCGGCTTGCTCAGCTTTTGAGCGAATTCCGCAAGCGACGTCGCCCCGACCGCCTTCTCTTTGGCGAGTGCTTGCGCGGCTTCCGGATGGATGTCGTAAACGACGCAATGGTGACCGGCCTTCAGGAGGCGCCGCACCATGTTGGTTCCCATCCGGCCCAGTCCGATCATACCTAGTTCCATGTGGTTTTCCTTTCTTGATGGTTCAGGCGGTCGAGAATGAAACATTCACGGTGGCTGGGGCAGAGCCCGTGGGGCAGGTTTTCAAGGGTGCCATAGCGAGCTGTATGGCAGGTTGGAAACCTGCCCCACGAGCCGGGGCATCGCCGAAGCTCTGCCACCAGCCACCACTTTCTCCTGCCAAAAGTCTCATTCTCGACCGCGTGAAGTATAAATGTCACATTTCCAGCGCCGCCACTTTAGCCAGGCGCCGCCGGTGTCGCTCGGCGCCGCTGAAGCGGGCGGCAAGGAAGGTTTGGGTCAATTCCCGGGCCAAGGCGACGCCCACGACTCCGCTGCCCAGGCAAAGCACGTTCATGTCGTCATCCTCCACCCCTTGGTGGGCTGAAAAATGGTCGTGGCACAGCCCGGCTCTCACAGCGTGGATCTTGTTGGCCGTAACGCACGCTCCGACGCCGCTCCCGCAAATGGCGATGCCACGCAGCACTTCTCCGCCGGCCACGGCCTTCGCCAAGGGCGCGACATAATCGGGATAGTCATCTCCCGCGGTCAAAGCGTGCGCGCCAAAGTCCGTCAATTCGTACCCCGCCGCCTTCAAGGAAGCCGCCAATTGCTCTTTAAGAGCAAATGCCTCGTGGTCCGCCGCGATTCCGACTCGCATTACCGCTCCTTCGCTGGTGTGCTCGCGCATTGGCGCAAGAGTTTGATCGCTTCGGCCACCTCATCGCGCGAATTAAAGACCGCTGACCCGGCGACGAGCACATTCGCCCCCGCTCGCACCGCGCAAGGGGCGGTCTCGCGGTGGATACCGCCATCCACCTCCAGTTCGATGTTGAATTGGGCCTTCTCGATCATCTGTCGCATGGCCGCGATTTTCCGCGGCATCGTGGCGATGAACGATTGCCCGCCGTCGCCGGGATTGACCGTCATCACCAAGACCAGATCGACAAACGGTAGAATTTCTTCCAAGGTCCCGATGGGAGTCGCCGGGTTGATCGCCACGCCCGCGCGCTTGTTCAGCCCCTTGATTTGCTCGACCACGCGCTGCAAATGCACACAAGCCTCCTGATGCACCGTAATCAGGTCGGCGCCGGCCTTCGCAAACTCACCAATGAATCGCTCCGGCGACTCAATCATCAAGTGCGCCTCGAACGGCAACTGGGTGCGGGGTCGAATCGCTTCGACTACGAGAGGGCCGATCGTCATGCGGGGGACGAAATGGCCATCCATCACGTCGATGTGAATGGCATCCGCGCCGGCCGAATCGGCTTCTTCGACCTGTTGCCCGAGCCGCGCGAAATCCGCGGAAAGAATCGAAGCCGCGATTTTGATGGCTGTATTCGATGATGGCGTCGGTTCTTTCATATTGGATCGATTTCGACCAATCACTACGTCGGTTCGCTACAGGTTTCCTATCCGTCTGCAATTTGCGTGCCGCGTTAATCTATGCTTCACGCGGTCGACAATCGGACATTCACGGTGTAGAATGGAATTTATTCCGTTTCCCGCTTCTAACGGAATGAATTCCGTTCTACGTGCGGAATTGTCTCATTGCCAGCCGCGTAAACGTGGTCAGATGTTGGCCAACTCCCCGAAGTATTCGTGGTCCTCGTTGTAGCCGCCTTCGCCCTGGTAGATCGTCTTGACGTCGGCGACGAACTCGATCGACTGGATCCATTTGACCATCTTGAAACCAAGCTGATTTTCGACGCGCAGCCGCAGCGGAGCGCCGTGCAGGTGGCTCAGCGGCTCGTAATTCATCTCGTAGGCCAGTAGGGTTTGCATGTGCAGTGCGTTCTCGATCGAGAGGCTGTCGTAAAACTGGCCGCCCTCGCCGCCCTCGCCATAGGAATAGAAGACGACCGTCCTCGCGCCCGGCTTGGGGTGCGCTAGCTTGACCAGCTCCGCCAGCGGCAGCCCGCCCCACTCGGCAATGCCCGACCAACCCTGAATGCAATGGTGCAGCGTGATCTGCGTCTTCCTTTCCATCGACCGGAGGTCGCCCAGCGACAACTCGAGAGGACGCTCCACCAGGCCATGCACTCTGAGACGGTAGTCCTTGAAGTCGCCCGCGGCCAGTGTCTTCCACTCGTCGCAGGTTGGTACTTTACCGTTGAGCCAGAAGAAGGGCGAAATATCCTCGCGGCCAAACTCCGCCTGAGGCGCGGCGCGGTCGAGCAGGCGCCCCATGACCGGACTGACGATCGCCCCGGCGGCGTGTTGCACCATTCTGGGGCGCTTCCACGCCGCCCAATTGGCGAAGACATTGAGCAGCACGATCACGCCGATCCCCAAGAATCCCAGGTACAGACCGGTCCGGTTGGCCTCGTCGGTGCCCAGCACGATGTGGTTCATGTTCCGGGCAAACCCGGTGAGCACCACCATGCTTACGTGAACGAGAATGAAGCCGAGAAACGCGCACATGATCAGGAAGTGGATCGACCGGCCAACCTGCCGATTGGCGGGCAACTTCGAATACCACTTGAAGCGCGCGGTGAGGGCCGGCGACATCGAAGGCCCGGTTACGATCGCCAAAGGGGCCAGCCCGAACACGGCACCGAAGTAGGCCAACTGCTGGAGCGCGTTGTAGCGGTAGAAGCCGTCGGGTTCCGACGGCAGGTGGAAGGTGGCATAGTGGACGAAGACGGCCCAGGCGTCGGGCAGGATTTGCCAGGAGGTCGGCACCAGACGCTTCCACTGAGGGGTGCAGAACAGCAGGATCACGAAGACCACTCCGTTGGCCACCCAGAACAACACGCTGGCGAAATGCCAGTGCCGCGCCATGCCCGCCGTGTGCCGATAGCCGGGCAGGCCGATCCAGGGCGAGAGATAGCGGGCATCTTCCTTGGCCGTCCAGACGCGGTCTTTCGGCACCACCACCGGCGTGAGCCGCAGCCACTCGGTGCCCGGAGTACAATGGACGTTCCAGTACAGCCGAGGGTGGTCCATGAGGATCTGCAGTCCGCTACGGATGAGCAATACCATGAACAAGAAGTTGACGTAGTGAGTGAGGCGCAGCCACGCCGGAAAACCGTGGGGCACCGCCGCGTCAAAGGTCTGCGTAGGTCTTTGCGGCACCGCCGGGAGACCCATCGCGCCCCACTGAATGTAAGCGGCGGCGACCAACAAGAGCATCGGCGAGACGAGCAGCAGGAATGTCTTGAATCGAATGCGCATGGTCACGTCGGATAGCGGTTTTCCGTCGGGCGGCACCGCCCCCTCGCCGGCTTGTCCGGCAGGAGCGGGCAGTTTGGGTGGCTAAGAGTATCGCTCCGTGTTACCTACCTCAATACGCCCGTTCCCGTGGTCCGGCTCCCCGCCGCCAGCGGCGGCGGGGATCCGGACCACGGGAACGGGC
>DATLQY010000218.1:0-2615 GCA_035534975.1 Pirellulales bacterium | reverse complement strand
GATGAAGCCGGCGACATTCTCTAAAATGCCGCCAGCGCGCAGATCAAGCCATCAGTTCGCGGATGGGCTCACGGTCGTCTAGTAAGTGCTGCGGCCGGCCGTTAAAGTCGGGTAACTTGACGTCGAGGTCTACGCCAAGGGCTCGATAGATCGTCGCCAAGACGTTCTGAAACCCGATCGTGCCGCTCTTCGAGCGCTCAGCGCGCGAATCGGTTTCGCCGATCACCTGACCCATCTTCAGTCCGCCGCCGAAAAACAAGGCGCAGCCCGCATCTGCCCAGTGCTCGCGACCGGGACCAGGGTAGGATATCTTCGGCGTGCGTCCGAACTCTCCCAGAACGACCACAAGGACTTCCTGATCGAGTCCGCGGTCCTTCAGGTCGTTCACCAGTGCGACCAGGCTCTGGTCGAGCACCGGCATCAGCAGCTTCAAGGCATAGAAAATGTCGCTTTCGGGACCACTGTGATGGTCCCACGATCCAACTCGTAGAGTTACCACTCGGACCCCGGCTTCGACGAGCCGGCGAGCCAAAAGGAACGGCTTCGCGTCCCAGTCGTAGAGAATGCTCTTCACGGTCTGGTGTGGGTAGCGGCAAAGTCGTCGCCGCCAGCCGGCTGACGATCGAACCAAACGCCGGACGTTGGCCGGCCGTACGTGGCAAACCCGTATAGACCTCGCTGAGGAAATGGTCATTTTCGACCGATCGGATGCCGCGGATCAGCGCGAGTTGGTCCATGATCTCGGCTTGCAAGGGCATGTGCTCGCAGATCTGGGCCCCGCGCAGCCGAGTCGCGATCGGCACGAAGGGACCGCGATACTCAGCCGGGGCGGCCGGCTTCAAGTCCCACATGTCGATGTGCGATGGTCCTCCCCCGAGGACGATATAAATCACTGATTTCTGCCGCCGAGCTTCCGTGCCGGCGCAAGCTTCGTGACGCAGGAGGTCGGCCAGCGTCAAGCCGCTGACGCCGAGCGCCCCGACGCGCAGAAACTCGCGGCGGCCTATGCCCTTGGCGACGGCGGGATCTCGGCTTGGAATCGTAAGCACTGGCAAACTCCGGCGACGCCGTTCATTATTGGCGGCTCGTACAAAAAGCGGGCGCTTAATAGCGTCCATTATGCACGTAATTTCGAGCCAATGCGAGTCCGCTGAACGGCCGTGACCTTGGCCAAACCTCCTTGGCCGAGCGGGAGTTGGGTCGCTCAGGGCCGGCGGCATGGATCCTCAATGGTCAGCGAACGGCGGCGCCGGGCTGCGGCTTCCAGACTTGCAGCGGCCCGTTTCGGCCGGTTCGATAAACCAGCTTGCGCCCGTCGGGCGACCAACAGGGATCGGTTGCTTCGCCCCGAATCGGCAGCTCGAGCTTGGCGTTCTCCCCCTGGATGTCGAGCGTCACCAACTCGAAGGTCGGTCCAAATCGGTTCGCTGACACCGTCAAGAGCGGCAACGCTTCGGCCGGGTCGTCAGCTCGGAGAGACGCCAGTGGGTATGCGACCGCGACGAACCACAAGCAGGCGGTCAGGATTTTTCTCATGGAACAATTCTCCGGGGGGCGCCCTCACGAATGAGTTGCAATTCAGCCCAAAGTATCCCGCGCCGGCGGGCGACGGACAAGGGCGGGCGGGAGCAACCAAAGACAATCGAAAAGGCAATTGAAAGGCAATCGCGTACAGTCGAGAGGTGGCGCGGTGGTTTAGGTGCGCGCCGGGCCAGGCGAAGGCGGAGGTAGTGGGGGCCACCACAGTAGGGTATGCTGGTTTCGGCCACGGCTGCCTTGGCTATCGAACGTCGCAGAGAACGCGATTTGAATGCACCAAGATCCTCGCGTGGGCTGCCGACGAATGGCGGACTTCCATCCTCGTGTTCAATCTCGCTGTCGCCGTTTGCGAATTGATCGCTTTAGGTTCATGTTGGAGACGGGCATCCTCGTCCAAGACGCCGCCTACATGGTCACCGTCCCCTACTTTTGTCCGGACGTGCCAGCCTTGAAAAAGAACCCGGTTTTTATGTTCTTCCCCGACCGCTTCCAAAAGCCCAACCCCTTTCAGGCGGACGTAGTCGTGTCAATCGACCCGATCATCGAACAGAAGCTCAAGGCCCTCGAGGTGATCGAGTCGCAGTTTTACGAGGGTGGCGCGAACGGCTCGGCCGAGTTGTTGCCCGACGACCCAGACAAGAAAGCCGAACGTCGCCGACAGATCCGTGAGAATTTTGCCATCAGAAACCGGACCTTGGCCGTCCGATTCCGCGATCAGCTCGCCCAGTGGTACGGCTCCGAGACAGCGGCCAAGATCGAGTTCGTCGAGGCATTCGAGGTCTGCGAATATGGACGCCAGCCGAACAAGGAGGAGCTGCGGCGGTTGTTTCCGTTCCTGCCCGCACACTGAGCTTCGTTTCACGCCGGCGGCCTGCGGCCAGGGCGGGAGGCGGCTTGACCAGAGGCCTTCGCCGGGCCCAACAAGCGCCGGTTAGCTTAGGGGGATGACTTGGACGTGTCTACCTCCAACGGTCGCCTTCGCCGGGCCCAACAAGCGGTGATTGCGGAATATCTCATGGTCCGGCTCGTAGGGTGCTGGACATCCCAACCTGGACTGCGGCGCCAAAAAAAGGGTT
>DATLQY010000217.1:0-10029 GCA_035534975.1 Pirellulales bacterium | reverse complement strand
CCTGCCACGGTAAGATGTGAATTCGATTGCTTTTAGGTGCAGGCGATCCTGCCGCACCCGAACCAAAAGGACAGCGCGAGAACGCCCAGAACCCTCGAAAACAGGACCAAACGCCTCTTCGTCAGAAAAACGGACCAGAGGTTGAATCAGATTTGCCGGTTTGCATTCATGCTCTGCACTGCCTCGGTCGCGATGCGACCGTTCCAACGCGACCGTTTGGAGACGCGAAGCCGATTTTGGAACTGGTGTTAAATTCGGATGCCAGCAGGTCGCATTTTGGGGGGGCCCAGGCGCTCAGCGCCACTCGTTACGGCGCGAGATTCCCTCGGTACGTTGGAGCCTTCCTCGGCGTGAACCAATCGGCGTCCGAGGCCCATCCCGGACAGCTTTTGTCGGTACTCGCCGAACTTTCGGTTCCACTCACGCAGGCGATTCACCTAAACAAGGAAAGCGCGGCCACGCTGCAGATCGTTCTTGACGATCTCATCGCAAATTTGTATTAGAAGGCGAGATTTACTGGGACGTCGCTGCCGTCGCGTTTTACCTCCCACCATCGCGTTCTTGGAAAAACAAATTCGGCGAGGAGTTCACGTTCGACGCCGTAGTCGAGCAGCTTCTCGCGCAGCCGCCCGGCTCGTCCTCGTGCGGCGATACACACCGCCTAATTACGCTGACGATTTTACTTAGGGCGGGTACCGAGGCACCGATCCTTTCCGCGCACATCCGCCACGCACTTTCGAGACACCTCGCTGGGATAGCATCGCGCCTTGAGGAGGTGCAGGCGCCCGAAGGGTACTGGCGGATCGACTGGAACGCGCCTGCCGAAGCACGTAGCAGCGAGACTTCCCGCGTCAGTGTGGACATGACCTCCGAGATCCTTGTCACAGGGCACCACCTCGAGTGGCTTATGCTGATCCCGGTCGAGATTCAGCCACCAATGCAGGAAACCCTTCGACGTGCGGCGCGCTGGCTCCTTGCCGAACTCTTGCAGCATTCGGAGGATGCGGAGTGGGTCGCGCAGTGGTACTGCCCAGCCTCTCATGCGGCGCGCGCAATCCACTTACTGTCGAAGCCGACAGCGAAGGCTTCGCCAAACGCGGATCGCACGGGGTCGGGGAGTACGAGCGCGATTCGGGTCGCGCGTCTCACGCAGAATGCTGCTAACTCGCGCACAGCCGTCAGCACAGTCGAATTTTGAACATGTATGATCGCAGCCTTTTTCCACAATGGAGGACATGAAAATGAGGTGCGCCGTTACCCTGATGGTCGTTCCAGTAGCAATCGTTGCCTTGCTGCTGATTCTTTGCGCACCGGGAACGGGTATCGTCGCCATTGACGACGCGGAAGCTAACGCCGTCACCGGCAGGCAAACCAGCGGATGCGTGACGACGAAAAATGCGCTCTCGGCGTGTGGGTTGGCGATGTGTCCCGGCAGCGGCACGATGACAGATTGCAACGATATAGCAGTTTACCTCTCAAACGGCGCAGGGAATTGGCAAATTATTCAGGGACAGGCGACCTGCTACACGTGCTCGAGTCAGGCAACTTGCACAACGGTAAACGTTCCCGATATAAAGGTGGCTTGCCAGTAAGCGGTTCGGCGGAATCTCTCATGTGTGTCGTCAGCGGCCAGATGCGTAGCTACGGTTTCGCGAGTGCGGCTCGGGAATCCGCGCTCGTGCAATGTATGGTGCTTTTTTGTATCGGTTCGGCATGGAACGCGTCTGCGGCCGAGCACGAGCGGGCCTCGTCAAGCGATATGGTTTGGCGCGCCGAGAACTGCTGCGGCGTTAACGCCCTCTACGTTTTATTACGGATTAAGGGCCTTGCGCCGGATTACCGCGCGTTGAGGTCAAGTTTACTCGCCTCGCAAACGGCGACATCGCTGGGCGATCTGCGGCGCTGCGCCGACGGGTACGGTCTCCCGTGTGCCAGCGCGCGTTCAACGCCGGAGGGACTGCGGTCCCTCCCCAAGCCCCTGATCGCCCATATGGAAGTGCTCGATGGTCGCGCGGCTTCCGTGGGGCATTTTGTCGTGGTGCTGCGCTGCACTGCCGACGAGGTCCTGTGCATGGACGGCACTACGGGTGATATTCAGTCCATGTCTTGGCGCGATTTTCAACGCGCCTGGACGGGATACGTACTGTGCTCAAGGGGGCAATCGCGCCCAGGGTTTGCCCTGTTGGCGTTCGCCATGGCGGGGACGCTAGCGGCGCTTACAGTCGATCTGATGTTGCGGCGGCGTTTTTCGTGCCCTTCGCCAGGCAACTAGGCTAGGAGGCGACGATGGTTCAATCGCAGTATACAGGCGTTTCGTTTGGCGCTCGCGCACGTTTGCTGTGCGTGGTTTGCGTTATCGCGTGGGCCCTGGCGGCTCCGCCGCCGTGCGTACACGCGTACCCACCCACCGAGCGCGCGACTCTCGATGATGTCGTTGCGGCGTGCCGTAACAACCGAGAAAAGCTCGCGACCGTCCTCGTGGAATATGAACTGACGGGAAGCGCGCTCGTCGATAGGAGAATGCTCTACGAGCACCTCAGAACCTACGACTTCCCTCGCGCGACGACGATAACCGTGGTGCTAGGTGCTCAACGACGCTACTGCAAAGTCGAAAGCGACAACAAGGACCTGGCAGCCGTGATTACGGCGCTGCGAGCGGAGAAACCGGGATTCTTAGTAGGAGTCACGGGCGACTTGTCTCGCCACGTGTCTTTCGAGGACGTCGACCGGATGCTTCCGAAAATCGCGGCAACGCATTACGAGAGCGTCCTCGTGTTTGACGGAACGACCGTTCGGGAGCGGTCGCCGCACTCCCTTAAGACCATGGATGAGGCCTCGCCGGTCTACATCGTGCGCGATGCGTCAACGTTGCGCCTGCGGACAGTTTTCCCCGAATCGTATTTCGACTACATCGGCTACGGGGCCAGCGATCCCAATGATCGCATTGCAAGCAAAGAGAACCTATTGCACCAACTTCCCGGCTTGCTCTCCATTGCCCCGTTCGCCGTCGCTATGGCGTCGGAAGACGTCGCGGGTTCGCCGTGTCTCGTCGTTGAGGCTCTGGGCTATCAGAAACTCTGGCTCGATGCGGCGATTGGGTTTGCGATGCGCAAACGCCAAATATATGCTAACGCGGAACTTCGGGCCGAATTTGAGTTCGACGATTTCACGGAGGTGCTCCCCGGAGTTTGGATGCCGCAAACGGTCACGCAGTACGCAATTGGTACAAGCCGCGTCCCGGAATCGTACCATGGGAAGCGGCTCATCGCGTACACGATCAAAGTTACCGCGCTTGAAGCAAACCGCGACGCCCATTCGACGTTTTTTCGTCTTGAACCCGAGGTTGGGTCCGTCGTGATGGACACAACGATAACACCGCTTGACGCGGCGGGCAATCCGGTCACTTCAAGCGTCCAAATCGCGCGAGCGGGACAATGCTGCCCGGGCAAACGGGATGCCCCGTCCACCGCTCCGCGACCATCGTGACGCTGCTTTCGCGCGCTACAGTCTGGTTGGTCCTTATGCTCGTCGCAGCACCTCGGTCATCTCATGGCGCTTCCGAGACCGACGGCCGCGACGACGCGGATGTGGACCACCCATGCGCGACGATGTCGATCGACGACGTGCGTTGCGCCGTGGCGGCGGCACACGCTCGTATCGAAAGTTTACTCGCCGAATACGTGACGCGCCCGGAAGGGAATGGCGCGCCGGAACGCCACCTCCGCGGCGTCGTCGCCGCGAAAGGTCAGGCGCGTTACGTTGCGTTGTCGCACGTGTTAGAAGGGCGCGTCGGGGACGACCCGAACGAGTTCACATCTTTCTATGACGGCACATGGTGGAACGTGTACTTTCCATACCGGCGACGCTACGAGGTGTCTCGCCGCTTCGCGGTCCATCCCCACACCGCTAAGGCACGCGCGCATCCGTTCCTTGAATGGTTGTCCTGGTGGCCGCCCGACGACGACTCGGAGCGCCCTCGGTTTCCGAATCTCGGCGACCGAAGCTACTTCCTTCGCGACGTGTTGGCTTCGGACGGCATCCGCGTTCTGCCCCTGCAAGAGCGCATCGCCGGCCGGCCTTGCCACGTGGTGGAACTTCCCGCCTGCGACAGACTCTGGATCGACGGTGCGCGCGGCACTTTGGTTCGGCGCGAGTTCCTAAGCGGCGGGGATGCGCCGCGACTTATTGCGCAATATGAACTATCGGAGTACCGAATGGAAGGGAAAGGGGCGTGGCTGCCGCACCGACTGCGACGAACGACTTCGCCCAACGCTCGAACGGTGACATACGAAGTTGTCCGATATGAAGTCAACCGGGTGTCCGACGAGTTGTTTGGCCTGGACCCGCCGCCCGGGGCGATCGTTTACGATCGTGACACCGACCTATGGCATCAAGTTCCCGGCGGTCTTGCCTATTTGGATGAAATTGCGAGCCGGGCAAAGCAGTTCTCGGAAGCGTCGCCTGAGACGCCGGGCACACGCACAACCGGTGACCTGCGGTTGCGCTCGGCAATGAGCGTCCTGACTTTCGTCGGGAGTGGCGCGGTGTATTTCGTGCTTCGCCTCATCTGGAAAATGGGGCGGCGTCGGGCGAGCAAGAGTCCTATGGACGGCGTTGCCGCCGCCGGAAAGAGCGTCGAATAACGATGGTGCGCCGGGTGCTTCGCTACCTTGTTTCCAGCGGGTCGCCTTGGTGCGCGGTTATTTTGGCGTTGCACGTCACCCTTAGCATGCACAGTCTTCGCCAGCACAGTTGCAACATTGACGAGGGGTGCCACCTCGTGGCGGGTATGCTTTATTGGTCCTCTGGCGACGTTGGCGCATATCCAGTGAATCCACCGTTGATCAAAGCGCTCGCGGCGCTCCCGCTACTGGCTGCGACACCCGTGCTCCCAAGTCCTGGCGCGCAAGAACACATCGCCGATCTGCATAACCGGTTCGCGCATGCGAACGTGGAGCGATATCCGGCGCTGCTTTTTCTCGGCCGTTATGTCATTGTCGCGTTATCTGCCATCGTCGGATGGGTCGTGTACAGGTGGGCGCGCGCATTATTCGGGGTGCCTGGCGGGTTGACGGCTCTACTCCTGTGGGCAATGTGCCCGAACGTCCTCGCGTGGAGCGGCGTTGTGACCGCCGATATGGGCGCGACCCTCTTTGGCGTTGTCGGGATGTACGCGATGCGCGGATATGTGTACGACCCCAGTTGGGGGCGCGCGGTGCGAGTCGCGCTCGCGCTTGCCGTTGCGCAGCTTGCGAAATTCACGCTCCTGGTTCTATTTCCAATTTGGCTGGTCGTATGCGCTGTGGTTTATTGGCGACGTCGGGCCGGCAACCCGCCAAGGTATCGGCTGACGTCCACCACGGTTGATCGTTGCAGTCCGAGCGAGCGGCGGCCGCGACCCGCTCGTGCAGCAGCGCTGGCGCACTTTGCGCTGGCTCCGCTCCTTGCGGTTGTCGCGGTGAATTTCGTTTATGAGTTTCAGGGCAGTTTTCGTAGGTTGGGGGATTACAATTTCCATTGCCACGCGCTTACTAGGATCGCCGAGCCACTGCGCCAAGATGTTGGGGCAGCGGGCGCCGTGCTTGAAAGGGAGTATTGCGCTCGGAACCGGTTCCGACGGACCTTCCTAGAGGGCGTACGTGTGCCGCTACCGAAGGCGTACATTACGGGGTTGGACATTCAAAAATCACATTCGGACTACGGACTGCGGTGCTATCTTCGCGGGCACTGGCGGCAACGCGGCTGGTGGTTTTACTACCTCTACGCGCTTGCGATCAAAATGCCGCTTGGGACTTTCGTCGTGGCGGCTGTGGCCCTCGTCACAGCGGTTGGCGCATGCGCATACCGGCGAAGCCTCCAGGAAGAAATGCTCGTCGCGGTCCCAGCGACGGCGTTTCTGGTGCTGGTAAGCTCGCAAACGGGTCTTGACTCCGGCCTGCGCTACCTCTTGCCCGCGTTTCCATTCGCATTTATTAGCGCCGGGCGTGTAGGGCGCCTTGTCGCGGATGCCTTCTCACGCGGCCGGTTGCAAGGACGCCGCCGAACCTGGGGACGTGTCGGCGCCGTAGCGGTGGTCGCCGCCCTGATTTGGAACGGCGCATCGGTATTCCGCTTCCATCCACATTATCAGTCCTATTTTAACGAAGCGGTTGGTGGCCCATCGAATGGGTGGATGCATCTGATCGATTCGAACGTTGACTGGGGGCAGGATCTCGTGCTCTTGAAGCGGTGGCTTGACAAACACCCGGAAGCGCGTCCAATAGGCCTTGCCGTGGCCGCGGGGCTCGATCCACACGTTGCCGGCGTAAAGTACCGGCTCGCACCGGTGGGTCACAACGTCGCGGAGGCGCTGGACCTTCCGGCAGCGCTGAGGGGCACGCGCGGTTACGGGCCACATCCCGGGTGGTTTGCCGTGGGTGTGAATTTCCTTTGTGGCATGAAGTCCTACACGTACGACGAAAGCGGCGAGCGACTTCGTGTGCCGCGGGAGAGTTACGGCTATTTTCGGCATTTTGAACCTACCGATCGAGTTGGTTACTCGATCCTAATCTACCACGTGACGCTGGATGAGGCGAACCGCGTCCGGCGCGCGTTGGGGCTGGAGGAGTTAGGCGACGATTCCGACGAGGGTCATCATAAGGCCAAAGGAGTGAAACGATGAATCGATTTGACAGGGTTCCATGCGCCGAGCGGGCCACGATCGTGATGATCGCGACTGATAGGTGCCTTCGTATTCCACCCCTCCACTCGTTCGGCCGCCCGGCGAAGCATGGCTCCGCCGCCGCGCCCTCCGCCGGCGGCGCCTTGCCGCTCGACACGCTCCAAGGCGATTGAGGCTGGACTGCGATGGACCTGCAACTGGTCGACGAGGTGGCGGTGGTGGTGGGCGCTGCCAAAGGCATCGGGCGGGCAATCGCCGCGGCCTTTGGCAGCGAAGGGGCCAGGTTGGCACTCGTCGACCGCGATCCGGCGGTAGCCGAACTGGCTCGTGAAATGTCGGCTGCCCATGGCCGCCCAGCCCACGGTTTCACCGGCGACGTAACCGACTATGACGCGATGTGCGCGGCCGGCGAGGCCGTGAAAGAGTGGTTCGGGCGTTGCGATCACGTGGTCTATGCGGCGGGCATGGGTTCGGGCAAATTCGGCTATCCTTTCTGGAACCTCGAACCCGGCGATTGGGAGCGAGTGCTGAAAGTCAACCTGCTGGGGGCCGTCAACGTGGCGCACGCATTCGCCCCCCCGATGGTCGCCGCGCGCCGCGGAACTTTCCTCTTCATCGCTTCGATCGCCGGCCAAATCGGTTCGCAGACGGATCCGCCCTACAGTGCGGCCAAGGCCGGCCTGATCAACTTCGCCCAGTGCGCCGCCAAAGATCTGGCCGCGTACCAGGTGCGCGTGAATTGCCTTTCGCCGGGCATGGTCAAGACCGAATTGAATCGTTCGGTTTGGCAAGCCTGGAACTCACGTCAGACGAAAGGCGAACAGCGCTCTTATGAAGATTGGGCTGAAGACAAGATCCGCCGCACGGTGCCGCTGGCCCGTTGGCAGGAACCCGATGACATGGCCGCCGCCGCGGTGTACCTTGCGTCACCGCATGCCCGCAACATCACCGGGCAGACGCTCAACGTGGACGGCGGCCAGGTAATGCACTCGTAGGAACGCGGGGAGGGGGCCACTGCCGATGAGAGAAGGCCGTCTTGGCCTCGGATCGAACACGGATGAAACACGGATTTTGGGCGCCGAGTACCTGTTGAGCACGGCGTAACGGTAACTGCTCCGTCCTTCCAACCCGTCCTACTTCTTATCGAACGTATTCCTATCCGTGTTCGATCCGTGTTTCATCAGTGGCCACAAACTCCTTTCGTTGCGAGCGTTTCATCCCTGGCCAAGAATCGTCATCAGTAAACGAACCGCTTGAACTCGACCTTTGCCCTGCCGAAGTTGATGAGTAGCCCTACCCTGGTCCCCGTTCCCTTCAATTCGTTGAGCAACTGGGATTCGTCCTCGGAGTTGTATTCCTTTGCCGCCTTGATCTCCACGATCACACAGTCGTTGACGAACAGGTCGGACTTGTAGAAACCAACCTCGACGCCTTTGTACTTGACGTGGATCTCGTCTTCCAACTTGGCCTTGAGTCCACGCGCTTCGAGCTCGACACCCATGGACTTCTGGTAGACCTTTTCCAAAAAGCCGTAGCCAAGGATACGGTGAACTTCGAAGGCCGCACCGATGATTTCCCTGGTGATCTCTTCGTGTTCGAGTGCCATGCCATCTCCCCTTTTTCAGACTTGCCACAAATGAAACGCAGACGGAAGCAAGGAACCGTTGGGCCACGGATCGAACACGGATCAAACACGGATTTTTGCAAAATCGGATTCGGAGCATGAAGTGCGCGACAAAACGGTCAATCGATGCGGTTCGTTCTCTTGACCCATCTTTCTTCTTCATCGTATCCGTGTTCGATCCGTGTTTCATCCGTGGCTAAAAACTTGCCTTCCTTTCCGGCGTTTGATCATCATTCGTGGCTTGGGTCCACCAATGGTGGCCGCTTGTCACTCCACGGCTGTACTTGTTCCCAGGCCCGGGCGGCTTGGAGCACCAACAGATCGGCGTACCGGTCGCCGACGATCTGCGCGCCGACAGGCAGGCCGGACTTTGTCCAACCGGCGGGCACGCTCACCGCGGGTTGGCCGGTGAGATTGAATGGGTACGAGAACTGCGTCCATTGCAACGGGCCGAGCCGTTGGCCATCGAGGGGGTCGGCGTCGTCCTGGCCCACGGCGAAGGGTGGCACCGCCAATGTGGGGCACAACAACAAGTCGAACTGCTCGAAAACGCGCCGCACGCGCTCCCACAATTCGTGCCGCGCCGCCATTGCGTTGGCGAAGTCGACGCCGCGGAGCTTGAGTCCTTGCTCGACAACTCGTTTGAAGCCAGGATCGAGCAGATCTCCCTTGTTCGGCAACTGTTTCTCCATCATGGCGGCCGCGGTGCCGAAGAAAAAGACGCCCCAAGACTCGTAAGGATCGCGCCAATCAAGCGCCACCTCTTCGACCTGCGCGCCGGTCTCGGCCAACCGTTCGGCGGCCCGTCGGCAGATCGCCGCAGTTTCGGGCTCGACCCGCGCATAACCCAGATCGGGGCTGTAGGCGATGCGTTTGCCGCGGATGCCCTTGTCTAGATCGGCCGAAAAACTCACCCCAGCGGATGGCAACGCCAACAGATCGGCCGGATCAGGTCCAGCGAGCGAGTCGAGCGCAATCGCCTGATCCACGACGGTGCGCGTGATCGCACCGATGTGCCGCAGCATGGCGCCGCCGCTGCCGGGCCAATTGGGCACGCGGCCGAAACTCGCTTTGAATCCCACGACGCCGCAGAAAGACGAGGGTATTCGCAGCGATCCTCCACCATCGGTTCCCAAACCGATCGGCCCGAGCCCCGCGGCGACCGCGGCCGCCGCCCCTCCACTGGATCCCCCCGGCGTCAAGTCGGTATTCCAAGGGTTTCGCGTGGGACCGAAAACGCGGTTGTCGGTCACGCCCTTCCAACCAAACTCCGGAGTGTTCGTGCGGCCGATTACGATCATGCCCGCCGCGCGCAGCCGTTTGACGGCGGGGCAGTCTACGACGGTCACGTTCTCTTCGAACAGCTTGGAGCCGAACGTCGTCCTCGAATCGGCGACGTAAAGATTATCCTTGACATGCAGCGGAACTCCGTGCAGAGGCCCGAGCGCATCTCCGCGCATGACCGCCTCTTCGGCCTTGCGCGCCGCGCACAGGGCGGCCCCGGTGGCTATGGTCACCAGTGCGTTGAGCTTGAGGTTGACCTGCCCGATGCGGGCCAACGACGCCTCGATTATTTCCACCGGTGAGATCTTACGCGCGCGAATGGCTGTGGCCAGCTCGACTGCCGAAAGCCAAGCCAAGTCGTCATTTGCCATATTGGCAGCTCCCCGTAAGCGAGTGCCTATATTTCACGCAGTCAATAATATGACATTCACGGTGGCTTTCTTGTGGCAAAATCTCTCAT
>DATLQY010000216.1:0-4689 GCA_035534975.1 Pirellulales bacterium | reverse complement strand
CCAGTTTCGAATGAACCGGTCGCGTTGGACTTGAATCAATTCCGTTTGACCTTCGTTGATAAACCACCATCTCGGTGCCGGCGGAACCTGCGAAACTTCAAATCGAAAAGCCGGGACGGCTTCAGGCGAGATGCCAAACCGCTCGAACGTCGGCTCAAGCTGTGGCTGCTCCTCAACGTTGGGAAACTGGTGCCTGAAGACTTCCCATAACGCACCCGCATGTATCGACCGGAATGAAGTCAGAGGTTCAAACTGAACCCCGAGCGCTACTTCGGCGACCGGTGGCCGCTCGAAATCCGGCAGATTAGGGCGATCCGCACTCATTGGGTAGTCGCCGATGGCACCCTCCTCCATTTGTGAACGTCTGAACATTGACAATCGTTCAAACGCGGTAATAATACATTCTTGCCCGAATCCCCGCCCGCGCCAAGTCGGTCTTAACCGCCGGCACAATATCATGCCGGTGGACTTTGGGCAACGGGATCGCCGTGGCAATGCTGCGCGTCGGTGGTGCGAGGGGGCAGCACCGCGAGGTCCGCGTCGATGCCAAGGACTCGATGCAACCGTTCGCTGACTTTCGGATCGCCGGCTTCCACGTCCATCAGCGCTCGCCCAACAACCTGGACAAAAGAAAGAGGCAACGGCCGGTCGGTTTTGACGGACGGAATGACGTACTTGTCCAATCTGGCGGCCATCGCCGCGACAGGCCGTGTACTTGGCCGGCGGCGCTCTGTACAATCTGAGCGGGGGCTACACTCTGGACGAACTGGTTGCCCTACCAACGGAGGCTTCCATGCGGCGCCGACATTTCCTGCTAGGCGTGTTATCCGGTCTCGTACTTGGCGTCGGCGCGACAATCGCAACATTCGCGTTGGCACCGCACTCCGCCCCGCCATCGTCGCCCACGCGACCGATCACCAATCCAATTCTCCTGGGAACGAAATCGGCTCCCAGCGGAATCCCCCGCGGGGCTCAACCACGCGAGTTTAACGGGAAAATCTACTACATCGTTCCGCTCGCAATGAATTCGGCGTAGCACTGCGTGCCGCCGCGGGTTTCGTCCGAGGCTCGACATTCTTCATCCCCGACAAGTCGGGATTTCGCCTCAAGCTCAACCTTCAACCTTCATCCTTCATCCTTTTCGAATGCCCGCACTCCATGCGTTCGACTACCTCGAAGCCGCCGACGGCACGGCCGTGCCGCCGGTTTGCGTGGCGTTGGGGGACGAACCGTTCTTGAAGTCGCTCGTGCTGGCCGAGCTGCGACGCGTGGTGCTGGCGGACGACGACGGCGAGTTCTCGCTCACCCGCTTCGACGGCCGCACCGTCGAAGCCCGCAGCGTGTTCGACGAGCTCGCGACGGTGGCGTTATTCGGTGGCCGGCGGCTGATCGTGATCGACGATGCCGACGAATTCGTCAGCGCGCACCGTCCGGCGTTGGAGGACTACGTTTCGCGTCCCAAGTCCGCGGGCGTCTTGGCCCTGGTCGTCGGCACCTGGCCCGCCACCACGCGGCTGGCCAAGGCGGTGGCCGCTTCCGGACTGGCGATCGAGTGCAAGCAACCCCCCGCCGCGAGGTTGTTGAAGTGGCTCATCGGCTGGGCCAAACGGCAACACGCCGCCAAGCTCGAGCGCGACGCGGCCGAGTTGTTGCTGGAAATCGCCGGCGACGGGCTGGGGCTGGTCGACCAGGAGCTAGCGAAACTGGCGGCCGCCGCCGGCGATAAGCCGATCGGCGTGGAGCTGGTCGAGCAATTGGTCGGCGGCTGGCGTGCAAAAACCACCTGGGACATGCTCGACGCGGCCGCCGAGGGACGCACGAGCCAGGCGCTTCTGGAGCTCGAACGGCTGTTGTTGGCGGGCGAAACGCCGATCGGCCTGTTGGGCCAGATCGGTTCCACGCTACGGCGGTTCGCCACCGCCACGCGATTCATCGAGCAAGCCGAAGCTGCCGGCCAGCGGGTGAACCTGCGCCTGGCGCTTGAAACGGCGGGCGTCAAGCCGATCCCCTTCATCATGAGCAAGAACGAAGCGCAGTTGCGGCGTCTCGGCCGGCAACGTGCGGGCAAGCTCTTCCAATGGGTGCTCGACGCCGATCTGGCCCTCAAGGGGCCGAGCTCGCAGCCGGCCCGCGCGCGGATCGTGCTCGAACAACTGATCGCACGCCTTGCCGCCGGCCACAAGACCTAGGGGTTGGTGCTAATTCTTGTAAATCTTGTGCAGGGGGCGGCCCGAGAGGATCTGCTCCTTGCCCCAAGTCGTGACGTCCTTGAAAGCCTGGCTGTGGATGAAGTCGAGAAAGGCTTGTTCCTCCGACCATTCGCTGGTAATCAGGTACGAGGCGTCGTCGCTGACGTCTTTCCACAATGTCGAACTACTATGGCCCTTGGCCGCGCGAAGGGCGCCGATCACGGCGCCGAATTTATCTTCGAAGTCCTTCTGCTTGCCCGCGATCACGTGGTAGTTCATTCCGACGGTAATCATCGTTGCGTGCGCTCCATGTTCGATGGCTCATTCTCGTGCGACCGCGTGAAGTATAACCGAATTGAGGCCGAGTGCGAGTGCCTGGCCGCCAAACGACCATGTCCTGCGGCACGCAAACTGCACACCAGCTTCAGTGAAGGCTTTGGTGGCCGGAAATCGAGGGATTTACTGTGTTTAGGCGTTGGGAATGGTTTCCCGGCGAGCAATCTGGTCGATTTCAAACCATGCGATTCGGGGCGCGCTCATTTCTGAACGGGGTTTTGGGAAAGGCCAGTGACGATGGACCGCGTTGAACCGCTTCGGGTGCTGATCATCGAGGACTTTGCCGACCTGGCCGAGTTGGTGGGCAAGTGGGTCGAATTGGCGGGCCACTCGGCCCGCATCTGCCACACCGGGTTCCAAGCCATGCTGGCCGCTCCGACTTTCCGGCCGCATGTGATTCTGTTGGACATCGGCCTGCCGGATATGTACGGCTGGGAGCTCGCCCGCATGTTCCGCGACGATCCCGCGTTCGCGAAATCTCGGATCATCGCCATGACCGCCTACACGACCGAGGAAGATCGTAAACGGTCGCAGGAAGCCGGCATCGACTTCTACATGGAGAAACCTGTCCACCAGGCGACGCTCACAGGGCTACTCGCCCAGGAGTGAATTCCAGTCCTACGGATGGAACCCTCGCCGCGAGTGTTCGCTGCCGAGTTTCTCGGCCGAATGCATTCGCACGCCGGGCACGCCAGGGGGACGGACCGCATCGTGCGGCGGTGGGGCCGCGGACGAAAGCGACGGCGTGGCCGCGCGCGTCTTGGTGAAACGGCGGCCGAATAGGCCGCCCAAGGGGCTGGCGAGAAGCGCCGGCAAAAGCAGTAAATTGCCGATCAGCGCCGAAGTCAAGAGCGTGACCATCATGTAGCCGAAGCGCTGGGTGGGTGTGAACTGGCTCAAGGCGAACACCGACAGCCCCAGGCCAATCACGCCCCAGCTCTGGTACATGGCCGTGGCGCACCCCTTGTAGGCCAACATCACGGCGGCGCGGCGGTCGAGTCCCAGCTTCAGGCCGTTACGGTACTGGATCATGAAATGCACCACGTCGTCCACCGTCACGCCCAGGGCCACGCTGGGGGCCATCACCGTGCCGATATCGACCACCACGCCCGACCAGCCCATCACGCCGAAGACGACCGCGGCGGGGAAGATGCTGGGCAATGCCAGGATCAACCCGGCCGACCAGTCGCGGACGGCGATCATCATCACGATCGTGATCAGGACGAAGTCGCTGATGAAGCCCCAGATGAGGCCCTGCAACAGCGATCGCTGGGCCTTGTAGACCAGCGGCACCAGGCCGGTGTAGACGATTTCGATTCCCTCGACGCCTTCGGCCCGTTCGCTGTCGATGGCCGGGTCGACGTGGGCCTTGATCTCGGCCAGGAGCTCGCCAAAATCGACGTCCCGAAGCGCGCCCACGCGGGCACTGATCCGCCATAGGTCATGGCCGCTCTCTTCCGATAGATAATCGCCCTGGATGAAGTCGTCGCGGTGCTCTTCGAGGTACTTGTTGAACTGCTTGCGGACCAGCTTGTAGCGGTCCTTGACTCCGGCGACCCGCGAAAAAACACCACCGATCCCGCCCTTCTCCTTGTATTCCTCGGCCCGCGGCAAGTGCGGAGCGAACGTTACCGCCGACAGCACGCCTCCCACCTCGGGGATCTCCGCCAGCCGCGTTTGCACGCGCTCGACGAGCTCCATGCGCTGGAGAAAATCGAGTTTGCAACGCTCTTGATCGAGCTTGACGATGACCTCCATCGGCACCAGATCGCCCAGATTGGTTTCGAGCCATTTGTAGTCGGCCAGAATCTTGGCGTCGGGCGGAAAGAGCTTCATCAAGTGAACGGAGGTCTGGACCTTCGTCATGCCGTAAGCGCAAACGGCCAACACGCACAGACAGCCCGCCGTTACGATGCCGTGCCTGCGGATAACCCACTCACCCGCGCCGCGCCAGATGTGCGAGCGCGTGATGTCGCCCAAAGCCCGCGGGACGTCGGCTGCGCGGCCCGCGCCCAGGGCGTGTTCTTTCTCGGCGGCCTCGGCCGCCTCGCGCAGCGGCCACACCTGAAAGCAGGCCGGCAGGTACAAGAACAACAAGAGCATGCTCACGATCACGCCCAGCGCCGAATAGAACCCGAACAGTTTGATCGGCACCAGTTCGCTG
>DATLQY010000215.1:0-10561 GCA_035534975.1 Pirellulales bacterium | reverse complement strand
CGGTCCCACCATCCTCGACGTTCGTCAGATTGCGCGCAATCTGTTTCATCCACGCCTCGTTGGGATTGGGCGTACAGCCGGCGAAATGGACCGTGCGCGTCTTGAGCTCCATCACGAACAGCAGGTAAAACGTCACCAGCCCGCGCTTGGTCCAGACCTCGACGGTCGTGAAGTCGATGGCCGCCAGCACGTCCCAATGGGCCTTGATGAACGTGGTCCACGTGGTCGTTTTCTTCCGCACGGGCGCCGGTTCGACACCGTTGGTCTTGAGAAAAAAACTTCCGACCGTGGCGTCGGAGATTTCGTGGCCGAGGTTGGCCAGCGCGCCTTGGATGCGGTCGTAGCCCCAGGCCGGGTTCTCCTTGGCGAAGCTCAACACGAGCTCTTCGATCTCCTTGGCGACCGAGGGCCGGCCGGGCGACTTGCGCTTCTGGCTGTGGTCCCACTTCTCGGCGATCAGTTCGCGGTGCCAGCGCATGATCGTGTCGGGCGTGACGATTGTCGCGATCCGTTCCAGTCAGTCCGGAACACGTTAGGCTCTTGGACGGCTTGGACACCGTTTTCGAGCGATATCGTGCTGGTGGCGGAGCGCAAGCGACGTGCCGGTGGTCAAGCTCGTCCGCGGGTCCGTGGCGCGGCGGGTCCGTCGCCGGCGATCACCGGCGGATGGCCCACAACGCTGACGCTGGGCAGCGGCCATGCTGACGCTGGCTGACGCTGGCCGTTCGATCAAGCCGCAATCGCAGCGGCCTTCGCAAGCCAATTAGCAGCAGCATGTTGCGCGCGGCGAACACCTTCGTGCTGACGCTGCTGACGCTGCTGACGCTGAAATTCCTAACTTACTGACAGGGGGGTGGGGGTACAGGAAGGATGAAGGCGGAAGGCGGAAGGATGAAGCGAAAGCGCCGTGGGAGCGGGGGCTTGCCTTGATAACTGGACATTAGTATTATTCCGTATGGGGCTTATCGTTCTATTTCGCGGTAGGAGAAGGGAGGGGCGACCCGCCTTGTAGCAGTCACGGACCACCGGGCAAGCAGTCGGCATGATTTCGGTGGCCACCCTGTCAAGTCCGACTTTTCAACACCCTACCCGATGCCCAACGCATAGGGGGGTGACGATGCGTGACGATGGTGACGATGAAAAACACGCAAAGTTTTTCTGTTTCCCACGCGACTTCGTCACTTCGTTCCGCAAGCCGGCAAACGGAATGAATTCCGTTCTACGGAATCGGCGACCGACCTACGCGACTTCTCGACGTGGCGGTATGGCTGGAGCGGTGGGAGCGTGCGAACTGCCGAAAGGCAGAATCCGTTTCGTCCAGGCCGAAATGCGATGACGACGTAGCTCGCGATCGACGATCTTTTGTTCCGTGACCCAATTGAATTGGATCACACGCCGCGGACCGACGAACGGTTTGTGCCCGTGAAACGAGCTGTCGCTTCGCCGGAAACAGAGCAGAGTCCCTTCCTGCGGCGGCACCTCGACGATCACGTCGTCCAGGTCGGTTGCCGAGCGCACGAGTCGAAGCCGCCCGCCGCAGGGTTCCCATTGCGGGTTCATGTAGATCAACACCGTGATGATTTTGCTCGTCGCGTCGGTGTGGATGCGGCCGTCCTTGGGCGAGCAGTACCCGCGCACCGTGATCATCGTCGGCCGACCCTCCAAGCTGATCCCGAATTTCAGCTCGAACGCGGCTCGCATGGCCTCGGTGTTCAGCTCGTCGATCAGGGCGCCAAACCCGGGCCCGTACCGGACTTCGCTCAGCGGAAAGCTCCCTGATCGCTCGATTCTTGGGTACCCCTCGTGGATCGCCGCCAACGCCGACGGCTTGATGAAGCCGGGCAGCACCAGAAACTCGAACGGCTCGCGCACCAGCGGGGCGGCGTGAAAGGCCGCCAAGTCCAAGATCGCCATGCTCGTCCGCTCCTCTCGGCACCATCAGGGGGTTGGCAACGACTCTGGCGTGTTTTCGGCCTTTAACGCCATCAAACTTGAGCCAAATTCGCCAACTTCACCAGAGATGGAGCCGAGAGGATGAACAACACGATTGGAGACGTCACTTTGAAAGGGGATGGGGAGATACGGAGGAGATATGGGGATGTAGGCCTTTTGCTCATTTTGGCTTCCGGAGCTCTGCCAGCAACGCCTCGACCTTCGCGCGCTCGGACGGCAGTTGAAGGGTGTCGGCGACATGCGTCATGGCAGGCTCGGCAAAGCGGCCGAGGCGGGCAAGTTCTCCGCGCAGCGGCTCCAAGGCCGACGAAACACATGTACCCAGGTCGCGGACAATCCGCGCCAATTCGTCCGTCCGCTCGGGCGTCATCACGTCCATCCGCCCCACCAACACCCGCACCAACTCGTCGGGTTGCGGAGTGATGCGCAAAGGCAAGATCTCCGCGGTCAGCCGTTCGGGCACCAGGTACAACAGGCGCGTCCCCTCTTCGCCAAACCAGCTCGACTTCCAGGTCTTGACCATCGCAAGCGCCTCGCGTTCGTACAACCCGGTGGCGATGAGCGCTTCGGCCAGGCGAGCGCCGAGTTGGTCGACCGTCGAAATCTCCGCCGAGCCGGTCAGCGCGACGCTTCGACCGGCTTCGACCAGCGGAAATTGCGCGAAACGGACCTCGTTGTGCGCGACCTCGACCAGAAACAGCGAATGCACCGCCTCCGCTCCGTCGTTGGTGACCGTGAACCGTCCCTGGCCGTGGGCCTCGAACCGCAACGGCAGGTTGAAGTTTCCCAGTCCTCGGTAGAAGAGGAATTTTTCATGGTGCGTCTGGCCCATGTTGTCGGTCGCCTCGACGATCGCCGAGTCGGTCTCGCGTGCGAAGGCGTAATGATTGTCTCCGTCGACTTCCGGGGGACTGACCGATTCTTCCGCGTCGATTTGCAGTTCGGCAAACAGGGCCTCGGGTACGATGCGGATATTACCCCAGTCGAGCGAAGAGGCCTCCAGCGGCGGAGCGACACCGAATTGATACGCGGGGAGCACCGTCCGCGGCGGAGGATAGAACTCGGTCAACAACCCACGCGGAAATTCGACGCTCACGCTCACCTCGCGCGGCCGGTCCGTATAGAAATAGGTCACGGGGGTTTCCATCCGCTGCCGCGCGCGGCGACCCTTGCCAAGCCACAGGGTGCCTTGCATCGCCCGATCGTAGACAAACGCGGGGAGCTCGTTATCGACCAACGGTCGAAAATCGAGTTGCACGCCGTCGGCGCCGGCGAAATTGGTGAACGTGCCCCACTCGTGGACGACGAATCGCTGGCCCGCGCTGGGTCCGGAACCGCCGGCCGACTTGGTCGCCTCGCCGCCTGGCGGATGGTTCCGAGGCGTCGCCACGGCGACGATCGCCAAAAGGCCCGCCAATGCTACGACCGCGGTGAACAAGCTCCTACGCATGGCTGTTTCTCCTTGATTCGCCGACCTAGGGGATGAAATACGCCGTCAGCAACTAAGTAGAGTTAGACGCGGAAGTCACTAGGGGGAAAGGAGACTGCAGGCCGAACTCGTCGAAGCCGAATTCTGGCGTACCAATTGCATTCCCTGTATAATGAACACCTGAAACATGCGACGCACGCCATTGTCGAATCATTTGCGGGGAACAGGTCATGGCTCTTCTGGACCATTTTCATCCACCCGTCAGCGAACGACGCAATTGGGAAGGTTTCCATGGCCTATGGGCCGCCGCGCTCGTCGAAAAGCTAAACCGCGACATCCTCGCCGACGAGTTCTTCGCCGACATGCAGGTACATATTGGCAGCCAGGTCGAAGTCGATATCGCCACGTTCGAGGAGCCGCGACAACCGCGGCCGCGTGGCGCCGTCGCGACGGCAACTTTGGTGCCCGCTTGGACGCCGCCCGCGACGAACCTGGTGCTGCCGACCGTGTTCCCCGACGACATCGAAGTCCAGATCTTTGCCACGGCCGCCGGCGCCACCCTGGTCGCGGCCATCGAGCTAGTCAGCCCCGGCAATAAGGACCGTTCCACGGCGCGCCAGGCCTTCGCCGCGAAGTGCGTCAGCTACCTCACTCGCGGTATCGGCCTGGTCGTAGTCGACATCGTCACCAACCGGCTAGCCAACCTGCACAACGAAGTGATCGGGCTGCTCGGTTTTGGGGAACCTTTCGAGTTGCCGGCTTCGGCGACGACGTATGCCGTGGCTTATCGGCCATCGCGGCAAACGACTGGGGACCAGATCGAGTTGTGGCCCCGAACTCTGGCTCTGGGAAAGTCATTGCCGGTGTTACCGTTAGCGCTTCGCAACGCCGCCACCGTTCCAGTCGATCTCGACGAGACCTACACCGAGGCCTGCCATCGAAGCCGCTTGGAGTAGGCCGCCTGCGACGGTCTGCGAGGCGAATTCCCCTATTACCTTCCGCATCTCGCTCTACTATATCTTCACAGGCCTGAAGACAGTCGACGGTGAGGAATACCAATGACCGATGGGGAGCTGGTTCGCCAGACCCTCCAGGGGCGGAACAGCGCCTTCGAGGAGCTCGTCAGCCGTTGGTCTGCGCGCACGCTCGCCTTTTGCCACGCCAAGGTCGGCCGCGCCCACGTGGCTGAAGACCTGGCTCAGGAATCGCTCGTGCGCAGTTTCCGCGCGCTGGGCACGCTGGCCGAGCCCGAGAAGTTCGGGCCTTGGCTGAGGGGTATTGCGCTGCGCGTCTGTCTGGATTGGCTCAAGAACAAGCAAACCGGCCAGGTGACGTTCGGCGATCTCGGCGGCGACCGCCGCGAGGCGGAACAATTCCTGGCCGCTTCGGACGATGGTCCCGCTCAGCTCGCCGAGCGTGCCGAACAATTGCGGCAACTGATGAGTGAAGTTGAGAGACTCCCCGACGAGCTCCGCGAAGTGTTGATGCTCTACTACTATCAAGACGTGACGTACCGCGAACTGGCCGAGACGCTTGGCGTGTCGTCGGCTACGGTCAATGCGCGGTTGACGAAAGCCCGTAGCCTGTTGCGCGAGCGGCTTAGCCGCGCGTCGAGGTGAATACGATGGACTGCTCCGCCGCACTCAACTTATTTGACGCTTGGCTCGACGGCGAGCTCGACTGTGATCCCGACCGTGGCGAACGGACCGCGCTCGAAGCGCACCTGGCCGGCTGCGGCGATTGCCGCGCCGCGGCCGATGCCCTGAGGCTCGAAGACGCCGATTTGGTGCGGGCCTTCGCGCCGCGGCGGCAGGCGGCCGTTGCCGTTGCTCGACGTGCGATGGAACAGTTGCGCCGCGAAGCGCGTCCGCCGCGCGCGCGGCGCGCCTGGTCGTCGTTGGCGACCGCCGCCGCGGCCGGTTTCCTTTTGGCCGTGGGTCTGCTGCGCCCCTGGCAGCGACCGCGCGAGGCCGCGCCTTTACTGATCGTGGGGCCCGGTCAGCGGCCGATTGCGCGGCTGGCTTTGGCGACCGGGGCCACGGAGATGCGCCCGCCCGAGGGCGCTGCCCCCGGCGAAACTCCCTGGTTTGCTTGTCCCGAGTCATCGAGCATCGAATCGGGCGCCTGCGTGCGGACGGGCCCCGAGGTCTGCTGCGAGCTCGATACGCCCGATGGCTCTCAGATTCGACTCAACGCCGATACCGAAGTGCGGTTGAATCAGCCGAGGCAAATGGACATGGCGCACGGAGAGCTTTGGTCGAGCGTCACTTTCGACGAGGCGCCCTTCGAAATCCACACGGCCGACGCCGACATCTCCGCCCGGCGGGCCAAATTCGATTTGCGCTGCCCATCGGACGAGACCGTGTTGACGGTAGTCGAAGGCGAGGCGATGGTTCAAGACGGCGGCCGAACGCGGACGGTCACGGCGGGCGAGCAGGTCAAGATTGTCGGCGGCCGGGTCGCCGCGGGCCAGGTGCGCACTGATCCACTGCTCGACACCCGCTGGGTCAACGACTTGCTGGCGCTCAAGGGGTCGGACGATCCGGAGTTCGTCGAGCGGCTGAACGACCTCCTGTCGCAGATCGGTCGTGCCAAGCTGTCGATCCTGTACGAAGACGAGGTACGCCGCCTGGGCGAGCCCGCCGTTTGGCCCTTGTTGCGGTTTCTCGCTTCATCGGGCCCCGATGACGAACCGAAGAAGCGGGAAGTTGCGGCCCGGATCGTGGCCGACCTGGCCCCGCCGCGCGCCGTGTCGGACCTGATCGATCTGTTGGCCGACCAGGATCCACAAGTCCGCGCCCAAGTTGCCCGGGCGCTTGAGCGCCTGACGGGTCGCGATCAAGGGCGGCCCGCCGACCTTTGGCGTGGCGACTGGACCAGTTGCGAGCCGACGCAACAGCAATGGCGCCAATGGTGGGCCGAGCGGCAACATCGCGCGGCGACCCCTTCCGCTGACGAACGGCCCGTGAAGACCCGCGCCGACGAGCCGATGCAAAAGGCACGTTCACCCACCGACCAGCGCGCCAGGCCCGGCAAAACGTAACGTAGGTCAGGCTTTCCAGCGCTTTCAAGTCTGGCTTTCGCAACTCGCGTCCCCGTCAGCCTGTTGCAGTCTTGTTGGGTCGACGATCAAATCGGTTACAATGCCGGTGGGTAACGGCTTCTTCATTCGCAATGGAGGTAAAGGCGTGGTTGCTCGTCAGGCACAGTCGAAGTATTACTTCCTGATCCTCCTATCGGTATGGCTGCCGTTGGCTGCCGCGCGGCCGGCGGCGGCCGACGATGGCGATTGGCCGCAATTCCTTGGGCCAAGCCGCAACGGAATTTCACCGGCCACCGGGTTGAACGTCGATTGGGAAACCCGCCCGCCCAAGACCCTTTGGAAAGTACCGCTGGGTAAGGGCTTTTCGTCGTTGGCGGTCGTTGGTGGCGAGGTGTTTACCATGGCCAACCGGGGTGCGCGCGACGTAGTTTGCTGCTATAGGGCCGACTCCGGCCGCGAAAAATGGAGCGTCGATGCGTCCCCACGATATCTCGACACGCAAGGGCAAGGTCCCGGTCCGCGGGCCACGCCCACGTTCGACGACGGCTTGCTCTACTGCCTCCTGCCGGCGGGCGACCTGCTCTGCCTGGCCGCCGACGACGGCGGCGAAGTCTGGAAGATCAACGTCTTCGCGGCCACCGGCGCCGAGAATCACGAGGGTGGATTGTACTGGGGACTGTCCGGTTCCCCCTTGGTCGAAGGCGATCTGGTGATCGTCCAGCCCGGCGGCGACAATAGCAACTCGGTGGCCGCCTTCGACAAGCGGACGGGCAAGCTCATCTGGTCGGCGGGCGACGACTTGCCGGGCTACGGAGCGCCGATTGCCGTCTCGGTCGCCGGCAGGCGACAGGTCATCTGCCTCACGGGCACGGGAGCGCTTGCCGTCGACCCGTTCAGGGGCGACGTGCTTTGGAGGTTTCCATGGAGCAATTCGTTCCACTGCAATTGCGCCACGCCGATCTGGACCGACAAGGGGTTGTTCGTCTCGTCCGCTTACGGCACGGGTTCGGCGCTGGTGGAGATCGTCGAACGCAAGGGCGAACCGGCCGCGCGGCACCGTTGGAAAGGGAAACAGTTCCAGAACCAATTCACGACGAGCGTGGTCGTCGACGGCTACCTCTACGGTTGCCACGGGGACATCGCCGCCTGCGCGCTGCGTTGTGTCGACCTGGCCAATGGCAAGCAGCGCTGGACCGAGCGGGAGCCGGCGAAGTGCCAGTTGCTTGCCGCCCAGGGTCACCTGATTTGCCTGAGCGAGGACGGCACGTTGCGGCTGATTGAAGCGACCCCGAAAAAATACCTGATGAAAGGGGAGTCGCCGGCCTTACTCGCCCCGCGCTGTTGGACGCCGCCGGCGCTGGCCGGAAAGCGTCTTTATGTTCGCGATGAGCAAGACCTGCTGTGCCTCGATCTGAGTGGAACGCCGGCCGATTGAAACGCCGGCGCGAAAGCCATGTCGAACGACCGTTCAGACGCCGCCAACGAGGAGCCCGACCAGGCCGCGGCCACAAACGACAGCTATCGCGTCACGCCGCGGGCAGCGCTCGACGCCCACGGGCCAGCGGACCTCACGAAGCCAGGCCTATCCGCCAACGAGATCAAATGGGTCAAAGAAACGCTCTGGCCGAGCGATGAATCGGAGCAGCGATTCTCATTGACCGGAATGTTCGGCATCGTGACGGCCGCGGCGGTCGTGCTGGCCGTAGGAATCCGCTTACCACGGCCGGTCTTCGCGGGGTTGACTGGTTTCGCCACATTGGCCGGCATGGCGGTGCTGTCGCTGATGAACTCGCCCCCATTCGCATTGCGCATCGCCTGGTGGGTGTTGTTGGGTATTTATCTCTTGGCGATGGGCGCTGCGATTTGGGGGTAGGCTGGCGGCTTTGGCACACACGGCCTGCCGCTTTGGCTTCAGCGTGACGTCAACTATTTGGTCGCTATCCATTGGCTGAGCCGGTTTTCTTGGGCGCTGACAGATCTATATTGGCGCCATTCGCTCCGCGTTCGTCAGAGGCATGGCGGATCGCAGACCAATCAATGGCTGCGACCCAGCAATGTTCATCTTCTGAAAAGGTAACGACGCCGTCAATCGACAGTTCGTCAACCTGCCCCTGGGCGTCCAAATCGTCGGAATATAATGTAAGCACCAGTCCGTCGTGCAACTCAATCTGCCGCCTCGACAGATCCTCGCAGGTCCCCTCGCAATTCAATCGCACCCGGCCGAGACGATCGGCATTATGAAAGTCTGCATAAATCCTTGGATACATCGTGCTGGCTCTCCGCGTCATCGCCGTCTGGCGGGATTGAGTATGGTCGGTGTGAACAATCGACTCGCGACTCCGCTGCTCAGTCCGATCATTGTCGCATGGTACGGATTTCGCCCGGAGGTTCGTAGCACGTCACCACCAACAGCACGTATCGCACCCACCGTAGAAACACCTACCTGATTGTGCGGTATGGCTGCCGCTAAGTTTTCCACGGACATTCCCTCTTCGCACTCGACCGAAACGCCAATTACGCCGCTGGGATGGATCGCCGTTCCTCGCCGCATGTCTTCCGGTTGATTCCGTCCGCCACGAACGACCAAAGCTGCGTCGGATATCGCTACCCCCATCAGCAATTCCCCGGCCGCTTCCTGTCACGTTCCTCTCTTTTTTGATTCATCTTTTCCAAACTTATTATACCTGAAGACACGTTGCACTAGCAACGGCAGGCAAGTGCCAATCCCATTCGACCAGCGATTTCACCCCGTACGCACCAGCTTCCAACAGCGGTGAATTCGCTGGTTGCGAAAGTCCTCCGGCACGGTTTGACGGCTGATCTCGCGGACCGTCACGTCCGGTATGCCATCCGTGGCGAACTTGAACCGCCGCGAATTCGTCGAGAAGAATATGGTTCCGCCGGGCGACATGAGCTCGGCCACCCGTGTGAGCAGCTCGACGTGATCGCGCTGGATGTCCCAGTCGTGTTCGGTCTTCTTACTGTTGGAAAACGTCGGCGGATCGACGACCGCCAGGTCGTACGCCCGGCCCGGGCAATGGTACTCGAGGAATGCCCGCGCGTCGTCGCGCACGAAGGCGTGCCGGTGGTCAAGAACACCGTTGAGCCGCAGGTTTTCTTTGGCCCAATCGAGGTAAGTGTTCGACAAGTCGACGGTCGTGGCCGCCGCCGCGCCGCCCGCCGCGGCGTAGACAGTGAACGAGCCGGTGTAGCCGAACAAGTTCAAGAACCGCTTGCCGTCGGCCGCGTCGCGCACCAGCGACCGGGTGATGCGGTGGTCGAGAAACAAGCCCGTGTCGAGGTAGTCGGAAAGGTTCACGCGGAAGGTCAGGCCCCCTTCGTGGACGTCGAACGTGCGGCCCGCTTCGGCGAACCGTTCGTACTGCGCCGTGCCGCGCTGCCGCTCGCGGCGTTTCATGAACACCCGCGCCGGCGGAACGTCCATGACCTCGCCGGCCGTGCGCGCCATCAAGTCGAGCCAGTCGCCGTGCTCCGCAGGCGTGCGGTCGTGGGGCCGGTCGTACTCGGCTAAGTGCAGGCAGTCTTCGTAACGGTCGACGACCAGAGGAATCTCGGGCACGTCGCGGTCGTAAAGGCGGTAGCAGGTGATCCCGCGCTTGGCCGGCCAGCGGCGCAGGTGCCGCGCCCGGTGGGCCAGCCGGCTCTTGAATGTTTCCGCCTGCCGCCGGGCCTTGTCCGTGAGTCCGCCGAACGCGGGGCGGGCTGGAAGGATCGCGGATCGCTGGTGGTCATTCGTCATTAGTCCTTTGTCATTGGTTGAGTCGAGGCGTTGGGCCTTAGGCGTTGAACATTCGCCGCAGTCGTCTGAAATGTTAGTCTCAACTTCGGCACGCGGAATTTCTCCTACCCACTGTTCCGCCTGGTCGACACCAACGGAAGAGCAGGGGGCTGACGCCATTGGACCCGCCGTGCGGGTCGGCGCGCCTGCTCTTGCCGTCGCCTGCCGCGGACTGTCCCCTGTAACCTCTAACCTGTCCCCTCCTCCCGGCTTGGGGCCGTGGAACTGGTAATAGGTACATTCGATCCGCGCGTTGTACAGTTTGCGGCGGCGATCGGCCGGCTGGCCGACGAGGGATTCGAAATCGCTCCAGGCCGTGAGGATGTAGTGCGACCAG
>DATLQY010000214.1:0-19156 GCA_035534975.1 Pirellulales bacterium | reverse complement strand
TGGTGGTACGGCAAGATCATCGACAAGATACTGTTCAAGACGAAACTCAAGGGCGAGTGGCGGGTGGACGACGCCGGCAAGCCGCTGCTTTGGGTCACGACGTTCAAACAGGCGAAATAACGTGATTACCGGTCCCGAAATCGCCACGACGCTTGCCGAGTTGGGAGTGACCCACGTCGTGTGGATCCCCGATTCGACCCTGGGCGGCTGGGAAGCCGCGCTGGCGCAGTCCGGCGCGTCGCGGTTGGTGCGCGTATGCCGCGAGGGGGAGGCTTGGGCCATCGCTGCCGGCTTGCACCTCGGGGGGAGCCGGCCAGTCATCGTGATCCAGAACACAGGCTTGTTCGAGTCGGGTGACGCCTTGCGCAACGCGCTGTTCGACCTTGGGTTACCTTTGTACGCAATCGTCGGCTACCGAAGCTACCTGCTTCCGAACTCGACCGACTCCGCCCGAAAGTTCACCGAGCCGGTGCTTCGCGCCTGGGGCCTCGACTTCGTACTCCTGGATCAGCCCGCCGGTTCAGCGGCCAGGCTGGCCGAACATTACCGCGCCTGCCAGGCCGCCGCACGTCCTGGGGTGGCGCTGTTGGCGGAGGGGAAAGGGTGAGGGTGAGTCATTGGTCCTTGGTCACTTGTTTCTCGTTCCCACGCTCCGCGTGGGAATGCAATGCCGGCCGCTCCGCGGCCATTGCGATCAGCGCGCCCCGTTGGGCTTACAACGTTGGTTGCTCGCTGTGGACGCAGTGCGTCCGAAGAACCGCCCGCGCAGTGGGTCGGCGGAGCGTGGAAACGAGTAAATAATGACCATGACCAATGACCAATGACAAATGACAAAAAACGCATGCCATTGTTGCCTGCCTTGCAGGTACTGGCCGATTGGCGGACGGATGAGATCGTCGTGACGACGATGGGTTCGGCCCGCGAATGGCCGAAACTCTCCCGGCACCCACTCGACTTCCAATACATCCCCTCCGCCATGGGACACGCGCCGGCGCTTGCTTTGGGTCTGGCGTTGGCCCAGCCCGACCGCCGGGTGCTGGCGTTCAACGGCGACGGCTGCACGCTCATGAGTCTCGGTTCACTGGTGACAATCGCCGCCAGCGGGGCGACGAACCTTTCGCTCGTGATGCTCGACAACGGGATATACGAAGTGACCGGCGGACAGGCGACCGCGGCCTCCGGGGTTCCGACCGACTTCGCCGCGCTCGCCCGCGCCGCGGGCATTCGTAGCGTGGCCGCTTTCAATGAATTGAGCGAGTGGCAACGCCAGGCCGCGGCGGTATTGGCCATGCCCGGCCCACGCTTCGTGTCGCTCGCCGTCGAGCCGGTCGTCTTGGGCTACCAGCTTCCCACACCCGTGCCGATGGCCGAACAAATCGCGAGGTTGCGCGAGGCGCTGGGAGTGTAAGGCGGCGCTTGGCGATAGCGCATATCCGACCACTACATGTTGTGTGAGTGGACCCGGTCGGACATATGTCTAGATCTACGGGGCTGGACGCCGCCATGCGCCCATGAGTGCGCCGAATTCGGTTCGCACCTTGACACCCAAGCACGAAATTGAGTTCGTCTACCACCCGTCGCGGGACAACTGACGGAGCGCCACGTTTGCTCAAAGCGTCGGCTTGGTCGACTGACAAATGACGTACTTCGCCTTGTCGGAAAAAACGGTCCCGACCTGGGGGACGTCGATATGTCCGCGCAGCCGACCCAAGCGCTCTTCCTCTTGGGTGTAGACGTAGTAAACCAGCTCGGCCTGTTGAGCGTTGGCAGGCGATACGAGGTGAAACTCCTCCGCGATGTCGTCGAAGGCGACCTCGTTTTCGGCGACCTTGAGAAACTTGGCCAAAGCGCGTAGATGCTCTGTGACTCCGATCATTGTCGTGACCTCCAGCGATAAAATGGATGGAATGACAAATTCGCCCCGCCTCGCCAATTCGCCGTTCTCGCACCAAGTCACTGTTCTCGGAACACCCTCGGCCCCCATCGTCGTCGAAAACCAAGGGAAATTCAAGCATAATTTGGGCCGGGGCCGGAACGGTCAGCCTCCCGCGAGCAACCGCCAAACCCAGTTTGCCAGCAGCAACCCGATCACGGCGGTTGAAAAACACGCTACTAACGGCCGGCCGAGCGCCCAGCGGTCGCCGCCGGCAAGCAATGCTAACCGGTACGGAAACTGGAACAATACGACCGCCGCCAGCAGCCAACCGAGGCGGTGGACCTGCCATGCCGCCCACCAGTCGCCGTGCGCCAGATGGACGAAGCTCCGCGTCAGGCCGCAGCCAGGGCAACTGACGCCGAACAAGGTGCGCGAATAGCAGGTGTGCGGCAAGGGATAATCGGAGAAGCCGCGCAGCGCAATGCGCTCGCCGGGCAGCACCTCGAGCGCAAGCGACACGATGACGATCGCCAATGCCGTGCCCAGCAGGCACGCCTGGCGTGTCTTCGGCGCCGCGGATCGCGCGGCAGGACCGTGCGAGGGTGGTGGGACAATCGTCATTAGGCGAAGCAGGTCACACATTCCAACCTGACGGGACCACGCGTCGCGCCGCCAGGCTCAAAGCCCGACCGACTCTCGTCGTCCCCGGGTGCGGTACGGTTCCAAATCGCCGGAGCAGAGGCTATGATAACCATCGGACCACGACGTTGCAAAAAAGGATGCCCCATGACCACCGCGCTCCCTCAGGCGACTCAGCGCCAGCTCGACACTCCCCACGGCCCGGCGATTGGCGCCAGTTATCGCTGGCAGGGCGGACAATACTGCGCGATCCATACCGCGCGGGGCATGGTCGGCTGCGGGATCTTCGACGTTCACGTCGCCGGCGAGTTCGGCATGGCGGTGGCCATTGCCAAGGGAACTCCCGCCAGGCCGCTCGTTGAACCGGAAGATCTCTACAACGCCAAAATCGTGGCCGTCAGCGAGCCGGCCAGGGCGCTGGGCATCGCTCCGGGGATGACTGGAAACGAGGCCTTGGCGAAGCTCTTGGCGTGAGGCCATTGCTACGCGTCGCCGTTGGAAAACACGAATCCATGGGGGATCGGATCGTTGCTGACGACCGTCAGTTCGTCGAGGTACAGCGAATCATATTTCACGCCGTTGAGCACCACCGTGAAGAGCGATCGCTCGTCGGCGGCGCGTTGGCGGAGGATGTCGCGCAGCGCTTCCCGTTTGTGCCCTGAGACCTGGCCGAACGTGATTCGCCATTTGACGTTGACCTTGCGACCCTCCGCGGCGTGCCGGCGCGTGCGCGAACCGGCGGGAGCAGCTTCCTGTTCGCCGGTTTCCTCCCAGGTGGCCTGCGTGCGGAGATCTCCGATCTCGATCTGACCCTTGCCGGGTTGGCTATAGGGTCTTCGCTGTTTTCGGGTCATGGGGGTCGCGCTGGGCTGCGATCTCCGATGGTTTGAGGCGGGCAGGCATTTACGCGGCGTTGATGATCGTGACCCCATTATTGCGCGTTTCACGGACATTTGCACGCGAATTCCTCCCACACGGTCCGGTACGCCCCCAACTCCTCGAAGTAGTCGAGAAGCCGGCGGTAGAACGCGTCGGACGAAAGAGTGGCGCTGTCGCCGATCACGATCAGCTTGCGGCGGGCACGGGTCAGAGCGACGTTCATTCGCCGTATATCGCTTAAGAAACCGATTTCGCCGGCGGCGTTCGACCGCACCAGCGAGATCACAATCGCCTCTTTCTCTCGCCCCTGAAAGCCATCGACACTGTCGATTTCCAGCCCCGGCAAACTAAGACGTTCCCGCAACAGCCGCACCTGGGCCGAATAGGGCGCGATGACCGCGATCGCCTCGGCCGACACGCCGCAGGCCACCAGCGCCTCGACGCGCCCCGCGACCAGTACGGCCTCTTGCGGATTGAAGCGGCTTTCGCCGTCGGGCTCGGTTTCCTCATCGTAGCCCGCCCCGGCGGTATCGACGAATTCGATGGGTGTTTCGGTCAGAGCACAGGCCGCCACGCCCGGCAGGTCGGCCAACCGGTGCGTTGCGACCGCCGGATCGGCCGTGAGCGCGGCATCGTAAAACTCACGGGACGAGAATTCCATGATCGCCGCGTGCATGCGGTACTGTACCGAGAGACGTCGCGACGTCGCGCTCCCGAATTGCTCCATCAGCCGCTCGAACAGGCTCACGCCGAAACCCTGAGCCGCCGCGTCGCCGCTGAGCACGGTGGGAGGCAATTGGCAGTGGTCGCCCGCCAAGACCACGCGATCGGCCCTCAAGAGCGGAACCCAAGAATTGGGCTCGGTCGCCTGGCAGGCCTCGTCGATCACCGCCAGGTCGAAGCGCCGCTCGCAGAGCAGCTCGTCATCCAGTCCGGTGGTGGTCGCGCAGACGACGTGGGCCGTGTCCAGGATCTGGGCGACCGCCTGGTTTTCGAGTCGCCGCGCGTCGGCCAAAAGCGAGCGGGCTTCCTCGCGAGTCTGCCTTCTCGCGCCCGGCTCAGGCTTGGCGCGCGTGTAGCGGCCGGCCATGCGGAACAACGCCAACGCCTGCTTGACCAGCTTGTTGGCAAGCTGAACGTCGCGGTGTTCCTCGACCAGCAGATCGAGCGTGTGCGCGCGCAATTCGGGCAAGACGCGCGCCGGGTGACCCAGCCGCACCGCCCGTTCATCCGCCGCCAGCAGCCGCTCCAACATGTTGTCGACCGCCACATTGCTAGGCGCGCAGGCCAGCACCTTCTGGCCGCGGCGGACGGCGCGGCGGATCAGCTCGACGACGGTGGTCGTTTTCCCGGTGCCTGGAGGGCCGTGGATCAATGCCAGGTCGCGGGCCGAGAGTGCGAACCGCACCGCCTCGCGCTGCACGGCGTTCAACGCGCCGTCGAGCGGCTCCTCATCGCGCAGCGGGCCGAAGGTCGGCGGACGTTCGCCCAAAAACACCTGCCGCAATTCGGCCAAACGGTTGCCTCGCGCAACACGGGCGCGCTGGAGGGCGTTCCGCTGGCGTTGGCCGGCGATTTCGTCGCGCGCCAAGTCGACGCGCCAGGTTTCGTGCTCGGCCAGGTCATCGGGGAGCTCCGCCAAGGCCACGCGCACGAATTGTTCGTTCCGCTCGCAGATCACGCCCCGGGTACATCCGCTCGCCTCGGCCGCCTCGGGCGAGAGCAGAACGGGGCTGCCAACGCCGAGCCGGGTCCAAGGCAGCGGCGCCCGGCGGCGTTTGACGAACTGAAGCAGGTAGCGGCCGCCCAAGCCGGCGTCTTCGTCGGCGATGACGAGGTCGATCAGGGCATTGCCGGTCCGCTCGGCCTCAGCGGCCGAAAGCCGCCGGCCGCGTCGGAGCAGCCGTTCCGCTTCGGCCCGGCCTTCCAGCTCGAGTAACCGGGCGAACCGTAGGAAGTGGTCTTCCGTTGGGGAAACGCTCATTGGCGATGGTCCACGTTGAAATACTGCCGTTGACTCGGCCCAGGGGGGCCCTATAATCCGCCCCGCAATCATCCGCCCGACGAGGATTCACGTTTCCGCATCCCCCTAGGCGATGCGGCCGCGTCGACTTTTCGGATTGGGTCAAGTAATCACCCGTCATATCCGATTTTATCATCAAAGGCCCGCTTCGGCTGCTTGGCTGGGATATGCCAGGTTGCCCGTGCGGGCCAGTCTCCCAATCTAACCGCCTTCAGGGAAGAGGACGGAATGTGTTCGCGACAAGTGTGTCGCGCCGTCGCCCCCTTCTCCGAAAGGCAAATCTCGAAGGGCGCGTGAGCGATGCGAGCTTTTCCAACGCTTTGGACAACGGCAACCTTGTGTCTCTTGGGCGCCGCTGGTTGCAAAACCGGCAGCCAGACTGGCTTTTGGCCCTGGAGCAAGACTCCGGCGTATTCGAACTGGTCCAAGTCGCCGCCGGCCGACGGCAAGGCCCACGCCGACCCCAATCTTCCTTCGTCGCAGACTGCGGCCCCGCCTTATGACCCGAGCGCCGGCTACGCCGGCCAAGCCCAGCCCGCCGGCGGCGCGACCAACCCGAACAACGGCTATTCACCCATCGACTACAACACGCCCCCGGGATCGGCTGCCGCCAACCAAGGCTACGCCGGCGCGGGCGCGCCCCAACAGGGCCCCTACAGTGATCAGCAGCAAACCGGGGGCGCCGCAGGCGGTAATCAATACGTTGGCGCTGGCCAGGGCGGCGCTCGGTACGACCAAACGGCCGATGCGAGGTACGGCAACTCGGCATCAGGTGGGGCGGGCGGCGCGGGATACGATACTGGTTCGCGGTACGATACCCAGGCCAACTCGGGCGGCGACCGCTATGCGCCAACTCAAGGTAGCCGATACGCCTCGCCGGGCGGCGACCGTTATGCCGCCCCGGCCGACCGTTACGCCGCCCCAGCCTCCGGCGCAAGCGACCACTCGGCCGGAGCACCCGCCGGGGGAAACAGTAATGCTGATCCGGCCTATACACCCGGAACGACCGACTACGTGCCTGGCAATACGGACTACCAACCCAATGGGGTGCCGCCTTATCAGTCGCCCGCCGGCCCGTACCGTAGTAATCCCAATTCTCCTTCGTCGACTTGGCGCCCTGGTGGAACCAAGGATTACCAATCGAACAATAGCGGCGCCTCGACCCGTGCCGGCCTCAACGGCGGCACGGCCGCCGGCGGCGCGCAAAACGTGAGCTACGATGCGCCGAATGACGTCGATAACGACGCGACGCCCGCCGGCGGCGACAACGCGCCCCTCGGCGATCGCTACAGCCAGCCGGCAGCAACCTCGGCGGGCGGATACGGCCAGAACGGCGGGCCGGTGCGGCGCTAGTGAGATTCGCCGTGCGAGCGAAAATCATCCAAGCAAGCATGGTGATTTCGGCGCTGTTTGGGCCGTGATGCGGGTGCGACGTCTGCTCGCGGGAGACGGAGCGCCACGGGCGTTCCCTAAAGAGACAAGGGCTCGCCGGCAAGCTGCCGTTCGTGCCGCGTGAGCTCGTACATCGCTTGCAGAAGCTGTATGTCGCAGGGACGTTGCTCAACCTGGCGGCGCGCAAACATGCGGGCCTGGGTGGCGACCATTACTTCGACCGGCGCTTCGGTCACCTGCCCGAACAACCGGGCGTAATTCGTGAAGCTGGGCACGTTCGTGGTCACGAATCCGTAGACCATGCTGCACGCGCCGACCGTCTTGCCCGTGAAAATGCCCGTGTTGATCGCCGTCTTGGCATAATCGCCCACGATGGCGCCGACGAACTGCATGCCGGTGGCGACCCTGCGTCCCTGGTACTCCATGTTCACTGGGCCGTAGGTGTTCTTCAGGTCGCTGTTGCAGGTGCCGGCGCCGAGGTTCACCCAACTTCCCAGGAAGCTATGGCCCAGAAAGCCGTGGTGCTGCTTGTTCGTGTAGGGTTCGATGATCGACCCTTCGACCTCACCGCCGACCTTGGTGGTGTGGCCGAGGCAAACGCCGTCTTTGATCGCCGAATGTTCGATCACTCGCGCGTGCGGGCCGACGTAGGCCGGTCCGCGTAAGAAGCAAAACGGCCCGATCGAAGCGCTCTGGTCGAGCACGATCGGTCCCCGCTCGGTGTCGGCCACGACGTGTTCGCCAAGCCTCGCGCCTTCGGCGACGAACACCCCCGGTTGCGACTCGCGATAGTCGCACTTTGCGAGCCGGTGCTCAAGATTCTGGGACAGGATTTTCAAGTGGTGCCGGACCACGTCGTGAGGGTAATCGAACAGCGGCAGCTTCGGCGAGTCGAGTTGGGGCAGCTTGAGCTGTGCCAGCCAGGCGGCGAGATCCTGGAGCGTGGCCGTATCGGGCAAGAGGGTGGTGCCGCGAGGAACGATGGCCAATGCCACGTCGTCGCCGTTGGCGCCCGGCTTGCGGTGGTTTTCCGGCCGGTGCTCGGCGCTTGCGTTGAGCATGCCCGCGCGGCCGGTGGCCAATAGCTTTTTGACCTGGCCGATTGCCGCCACGGACGGGACCAGCCTCGCATTGACGTAGACCACCGCCTCACGTGGCGCCTCGCCGCCGGGCTTGGGCGGCGGCTCGGCCTGGCGAAAGGCCGTCAAGTGCGGGCGGACGACGGCATGCACCGGCCCGGCCAAACCGCCGACCAGATCCAAGAGCCGGTACGAGCCGCAACCGATCGTGTATGCCGGCTTTCCGATCGTGATCGGGTAGAGCTGTGGGACCGATTCATCTTCGAACAGGACGAGCATCTGAGGACCCCTTGCCCTAATGCCAATGGCCGCCACGATAGTGGGTGACCGCCTTATCGTCAATCGCCGTTGGTTTCTTTCCTGGTTCGGCTCACCGCGTCGCAGGAGAACGACGACGAGCACGCCTGGCACTGGCCAACCAGTTTTTCTTCGCATATAACGGCACCATGATTTGCAGTAGCCTCAGCCTTACGCTCGACGAAATCCCGCTCGACTTGGTGTCGATTCCGAGAGAGTCATTGGATTTGGACGGTAAGGAGCGCAGCAATCTTTTGCCCTGGAATGGCCAGTTCTCTCCGCAACTGGTTGAAGTGCTCTTGCGCACTTTCTCGTCGCCAGGCAACCGCGTTTGTGATCCGTTCCTGGGCAGTGGAACCGTACTTTGCGAATCAGCTCGCCGCGGTTTCTCGGCCTGCGGAGCCGAAATCAATCCTGCCGCCTTCCAAATGGCGTCCACGTACCGGTTGATCAACATGCCTCCCATGGACCGTACTCGAATGATTCAGCAGGTCCAGAGCGGCCTGTTCGAGGCGATTCCGGAACACCGACCCTTGTTCGGAGCCGGTCCTCCCGCGGACCCGATCGAACTGCAGCGCGTCCTGTCGGAGGCATACCACTCTCATTCGAACGAGCACGGCCGACATCTGTTCGGGGCGCTGATTGTTTTACTCGACTTTTTCAAACCGGGATTGACGCCCTCCAGGGTCTATTCGACATGGGATAAGCTCAAAGAACTTGTAACGGCGCTACCTCATTCGAAAGAGGCGATCGAGCTGGCCCAGGCGGACGCGCGGGCGATGCCGTTCACGAACGCATCGGTGGACCTCGTACTCACGTCGCCGCCCTACATCAATGTATTCAACTACCACCAGCACTACAGGCGGTCGATGGAGTCGATAGGCTGGGATCTGCTGCGCGTGGCGCGGTCCGAGATCGGTTCAAATCGAAAGCACCGAGGGAACCGCTTCCTGACCGTCATCCAGTACTGCCTCGACATGGCCGACGCCCTGGCCGAAATGAAGCGCGTTTTACGTCCGAATGGTCGATGCATTCTCGTGATGGGCCGCGAATCGAACGTCAGGAAAACCGCCTTTTCCAACGGTGCGATCATCGCCGCCCTGGCCGCGTTTAGCGTAGGGTTGACACCGGCCGTAAGGCAGGAAAGGGCCTTCAAGAACAAATTTGGCAACGTGATTTACGAGGACATCCTGCATTTCATCAACGACGGCGCCGGCACGAATCAAGTGCCTCCCGGTGATATAGCGCGTCGGGCCCTGGAGGACGCCGTCGACCGTGCTCCCGCGGATTCGCAGGCCGACCTGCGTGAGGCACTGGCCGGCCATGAAGCGGTCGAACCATCGCCGCTTTTCGATATCGAGAGTGCGGAGCCGCGAAAGCATTGGACGATCGGCACGAGGTCGGTATGAAACGGCAACTTCCGACGCCTCACCTCGATAAACTATACTTCCACGCTTGCAAATGAAAAGCTGCCGGTGGAAGACAAGCCCCGGGTCGAATTTGCCTTGGACCGCTATCGGCAGTGGGTCAAGGATCTGGAGGCCGTCGTCGGCACGCCATCGGACGTCGTCGAGCGGATGGTCGCTTTGCTGAACGACTACCGACGATTCATTGACGTGGACACCATTTTTGACAGCCGTCAAGACTTTTTGTACCGCCAGGCGGGACAACTCAAACTGAACAACAGCGTCATCGAGGAATTCCTGCCCTGGTTGGTGCGGCCAGATGTTCTGCCCGAGATCGACGGATTCGACGTCGAGGTGGGGCCAACGACTTGCTTTTCGTCGGTTTACTTCCAAACAAGTCTGGATTCCGTCGCAGTCGGTGGGGGGCTCAACGTGCGTGCGAAGGACCAGGATTTCGCGATCAGCCGACGGTTGTTTCTGCGCGCAGCACACGACTCGAACTTCGACGATGCAGTCACCAAGTCGACCAGTATTGCTTACGTGGTGGCGGAATGTAAGACGAATCTCGACAAGACGATGTTTCAAGAGGCGTGCGCCACGGCGCACGACGTGAAGGCGGCCGTGTCGGGCGCGAGGTACTACTTATTGTGTGAATGGCTCGACATGGCCCCGTTGAGTACCGCGCCGACCGATATTGACGAAGTTCTAATTCTTCGTATGTCAAAACGAGTGAACTCCAACGTCCGCAATAAGTACGGCAGCTACGAGGGACGGCGACGCGGGCGAAGCGCCTATCTTAAATACCTCGACGCGCACCCATTCCAACGTGAAATGTTCGACCGTTTCTTGCACCACATTCGTGGCCTGCTGCGGAACGACGCCCCGGTCGAGCACGAGGTGCTTAGTCGCGGCTACTTCTAAGGGTTTGCGGTACCGCACCAACCGGCGCTCCCCGTTTCCGTCGGGTCCAACACCGGCAGGCCGATGGTGCGAGTAGCGAACCTTGTAACGGGCCGCGTTTTGCGCGATACTGAACGCGGCCTCCACACCAATCTTCTCAGTCGGCCCCGACCCCGGCCTCGACGATGAACCCAGCCTCGGAACTCGCTGCGCCGCCCAAACCGCCGCCACGGCGTTGGTATCGGCAGTACGGCTCGACGTGGCTCATGGCGATTGCCGTCGCAAGCGTCTTGGTCACGTTGAACCTCTCCGGATTCATCCGCGCCGGACGGCGGGAGTACTTGGATGGGAACAACTTCCATTTAGAGTGGCGCTACGGCTGGCCACTCGATTACCTTTCGCGCCACGTGGGAGTGGACGGCGCCGGGACAACAGTCGATCTCTGGGCTTTGACCAGCGGTGTCATCGATTTCAAAGTGGTAGCGCTGATTGCCGACATGGCCATGGCCTTGGCGATACTTGCAATCGTCGTCGTGGTCGTCCGGCGACGTCGCCGTCTGCAGAAGCCGCTGTTTCAATACCGCTTGCGCACGTTGTTCGCGTCGGTGCTTCTTGTCGGAGCGATCTTCGGCTGGGGAAGGTTTGATTACCTGCGTCAAAAAAAGGCCGTCGCGGACCTGGCCCCACACGAGTTTGGATTCATGGTGGACGAAGGCGTTCCTCATTGGCTGCGGCAATATTTGCCGGGCGAACGGTTGCGGCCGTTCGATCGCGTCGCGTTTGCCTCGCTCATGGGGCCCGAATGCTTCGGCGACCGGCTTGCGGCATTGGCCCAACTGCAACACTTGACGGGGCTCGAGGTGGCAGGCCCGCTCGACGACCAAGGTCTATCGCACGTGGGTGGCTTGGCTGGCCTCGTCTGGCTTCACGTCGACATCTGCTGTGTCACCGACGATGGCCTGGCGCACTTGGCCGGCCTGACACGTATGCGGTCGCTCGCCGTCTCGAGTGATCAGATTACCGAAATCGGGCCGGCCCACCTGGAGCGGATGCCACAGTTGGAGTCGCTCGAGTTGAGTCACACAAAAATCACCGATGACGGTTTGATTCCTTTGCGCGGTGCGACGTCGCTGAAATATCTCGGTCTTTGTGAAACGCCGATCAGCGACGACGGCTTGGACCATATCGCGCACCTAGGGAACTTGGAAATGCTTAACCTGCGTGCCACGAGCATCACCGACGCTGGACTCTTCCACCTCAGCAGCCTGAATCGCTTGAAATTCCTCCTCATGGAGGGCACTCGGATTAGTCCCGATGGCCTCCAGAAATTGGAAAGCGCCCTGCCGAATTGTGACATCCGGCATTGAAACCGTCGCCGCCGGCACCATCCTAGCAGGTCGTTCTTGTTTTTCGTCGACTGGCGGACAATACTGTCTTCCTCCCCGAAACCAGCCCGCACCACCCACGAGGATTCTTCCATGCACCTCTTCGAGCTCCACTGGCCGCAGGTGGCGGCCCTCTCCAAGGATACACCGGTGGCATTTCCCGTGGCGGCGCTGGAACAGCATGGCCACCACATGCCGGTATTCACCGATAGCCTGCTATTGGGCGAAGTCGTCCGCCGGGCGCAAGAGCGGCTGGGCGACCGTGTGCTCTGGGCGCCCTTGATGTGGCTGGGCAATTCGGAGCACCACCTCGATTTCGCCGGCACGCTCACGGCCTCACCGCGGACTTATCTCGATTTGCTCGGCGAGCTGATGGAGAACTTCATCCACCACGGATTCAAGCGGCTGGTGTTCGTCAACGGCCACGGCGGCAACATCGTGCCCGGCCAGCAGGCCGTGTTCGAGGTCCGCCAGCGCCACCGCCGCCGAAACGACCTGCTCTTGTTGTTCGCGACCTATTGGACATTGGGCGGCAAGCCGCACGAGGTCGATCGTTCGATCAAACAGCAAAGGATGGGGCACGCCTGCGAGCTGGAGACGTCGATGATGCTGCGGATCGCTCCGCACCTGGTTGGCGATTTGTCGAAGGTCGAGCCGGTCGAGTTCGGCGTGCCCTTCGAGCCGGCCTACCGCGGCTGGATCACCAACGACCGCAGCCGGCCCGGCCACATTGGCGACCCCCGCTCCGCCACCGCCGAGAAAGGCGAAACGCTGTTTCGCGTTTTCTCCGACGACCTGGTCACGATGTTCGAACGCGTCCTAGGCTGGGATGGCAGCGACTGGGACGGATGAACCAATGCGCGGTGACTTGCAACGTAAGGTCAACGCGACTAAAGCCCTAGTTCTGCCTGCTGGCTGCTCGCTCCGAGATCACGATCAGCCCCAAACGGCGATCGGAGGACGAAGCGTCGTCTCCGGAAGACGAGACCTTGGCCGCTTCGCGCGACCGGATGCGGGAGTTGTTCCGCACCATCAAGGGGTTCCGCAATTCACCCCATATACCGCGTGAGGAGCTGTATGAACGCCGACGTTTTCATTGACACGAACATTCTGCTCTACACGATGCTACGGGACCATGAATGATCCGGGCTATTCGTCGGTCACGCACCCCTCGCTGGCGCTCTTCACGTTCTTGATGTACTTGTAGAGGGTACCGCGCGTGGCCTTGTAGGGTGGGGCACTCCAGCGTGAGCGTCGGGCAGAAAGCTCGGCATCACTCAAGTCGACCGCCAGTCGCTTTCGCTCGGCGTCGATCGTAATCCGATCGCCGTCTTCGACCAGCGCCAACGGACCGCCTTCCTGCGCTTCGGGCGTGATGTGCCCGACGATGAACCCGTGCGAGCCGCCCGAAAAGCGGCCGTCGGTCAAAAGAGCCACGTCGCCGCCCAGCCCGGCGCCCATGATCGCCGAAGTGGGCGTGAGCATCTCGGGCATGCCGGGTCCGCCCTTCGGTCCCTCGTACCGGATGACGACCACATCTCCCTTGCCGATCTGCTTCCGCTCCAACGCGGCCAGCATCTCTTCCTCGGAGTCGTACACCTTGGCCGGACCGCTGAAGAGCTCGCCCTCCTTGCCCGTGATTTTGGCGACCGCCCCCTCGGGCGCCAAGTTTCCCTTGAGGATTTGAATGTGTCCCGTCTTCTTGATCGCCTTGTCGATCGTGTGGAACACGTCCTGGCCGGGCGTGAAGCCGGGCAAGCCGGTGAGGTTTTCGGCCACGGACTTGCCCGTCACGGTCAGGCAGTCGCCGTCGAGCAGGCCCTTTTCCAGCAGGTACTTCATTACGGCCGGCGTGCCGCCGACGTTGTGCAGGTCTTCCTGCACGTAGCGTCCGCTCGGCTTGAGGTCGGCCAGGAAAGGCACACGGTCGCTCACTTTCTGGAAGTCGTCGATCGAGAGCTCGACCCCCACGGCGCGGGCCATGGCGATCAGGTGCAGGACGGCGTTCGTCGAGCCGCCGAGGGCCATCACGACGACCATCGCGTTCTCGAATGCGCGGCGGGTCATGATGTCGCTGGGCTTGAGGTCGCGCTCAAGGCAGACGCGGATCGCCGCGCCGGCGCGGTGGCACTCGTCGAGCTTCGCCGGGTCGACGGCCGGAATCGACGAGCTGTAGGGCAAAGTCATGCCCATCGCCTCGATCGCGGAGGCCATCGTGTTGGCCGTGTACATTCCGCCGCAAGCCCCCGCGCCGGGACAGCTCTTACGCACCACCTCCTGACGCGCCTCGTCGTCGAGCTTGCCCGCCAGGTACTCGCCGTAGCACTGGAACGCCGAGACGATGTCGAGCGTTTCGCCGTGATTGTGGCCGGGTTTGATCGTTCCGCCGTAGACCATCAGCGAGGGGCGGTTGACGCGGCCCATGGCGATCAGGCAGCCCGGCATGTTCTTGTCGCAGCCGGGAATCGAAACGTTGGCGTCGTACCATTGAGCGTGCATCACGGTTTCGATCGAGTCGGCGATCAGGTCGCGCGACTGGAGCGAGTAGCTCATTCCCTCGGTGCCCATCGAGATGCCGTCGCTGACGCCGATCGTGTTGAAACGCAAGCCCACGAGTCCGGCGGCCTGCACGCCTTCCTTGACCTTGGCCGCGAGGTCGTTGAGGTGCATGTTGCAGGTGTTCCCCTCGTACCAGACGCTGGCGATGCCGACTTGGGCCTTGCGCATGTCGTCGGCCGTGAGTCCCGTTCCGTAGAGCATCGCCTGGCTGGCGCCTTGGCTCTTGACCTGGGTAATGCGGGCACTGTACTTGTTCAATTGCGGCGGCATGGACGACTCCTGGAACGCGAACGTGAAACTCTCTCGTAACGTCTACCATATCCTACCCGGAAAAAACCGGTAGGAGGGGGGAAGCAAAAGGACACACAGGCCTACCGGGAAAGCACACGTCAGAGCTTGTCTTGGCAGACGAGATGCGCCAGAATCGAGGCAAGACACTCCAGGAGGCACGCTATGGGCGAAAACCACGTATGGACCTTGCTGTTAGGCCGCCTGATCGATGAGTCGCCATTGATTCTGGTGTGGCTCGTGGGCGCGGGGTTGGCGCTGGTCCGCCGGCGCCGGCACGCAGGAGTGTCGGTGCTAATCCTGTGTGCAATTGGACTGTTTGCTCTGGCGAACATAGGTCACGACGTAGCGGTTAGTCAGATCCAGCGACGCGGCATGGGCGACGTGCCGTCTGGGATATGGTACATCGGTATCGCATTCGGGCAGTCCCTCACGGCAGAGGCTTGAAGGAAAGAACCCGAGCGCGTGAGTCGCGACTATGAAATAGCGCCGCTTGAGGACGAAGTGAGCCTCGAGATCGTCCGCGTGGTCCATGCGGCGCGCGACATTCGCGAAATCTTCTGAAGTCGCTAAGGACTCCCGGCGACAAAACCAGGGAACTCGTAAGAATTCCGAGCCTAGCGATCGGTCCAGGCCTCGGAATTCTCACGAATTCCGCTACCCGTCCGCCTCAACGACCGAACCGTTCCGAGGAGCGGGTGCGACTTCATCTTGCGGGACACGGAACGCCGCGGAGGGCGTTCCCTACAGAACGCGACGGGACGATTCTGGCATTGAAGCGGGTGATTGAAAAAAATTCCGTCGGGCCCGGAAAACCGGCTCATCCTCACAGATTTTGCCAAACGCCGTCCCAGTAATACCTTACGCCTCATCGCAGGTTCCGAATGTGCTCACCCCCCGTTGGAGAACATCTTCCTAACATCGCTGCTAGCAAGCGATTGGGACAAGCAAAAAAAATTGGTTGACGCGACAAAAAAAGCGGGTAAACTCGGAACCTCACAACTGCATATTGTGGCACGGAAGCAAACAGCTACTATATATAGTTGTTTTCAGGTGAACACGTCCAATCCACCTTCTGGACGAAAAACATCAAATTCCGGCCGGAGAATGGCATCCCCAAGGCCCTGATTTGCCGAAGATCTCACCTGACAATCGGTGTACTCCTGTATATAATCTGGAATGGATGCCTAGCATTACTTAAGGGGAAATCGACACATGGCTGAAACTGGAATCGGCCCAAACAAGGGTTCCACGGCTGTCGCCGCAAATGCAAGAAGCACCACTGAAGGCGCCGGAAACGCCGCCGAAGGCGCCAAAAACGTCTCCGAGCGCGTCAAGAAGAAGTCCGGCCGGCGCTTTTCACGGGGGCTGGTCGTCAAGGAGTTGTTCTGTCCGCGCGACGTCGCCGATCCGTTCGACACGATCGAATGGGACCTCCGCACGGCGGCAATCAAAGGGGAGTCAGGTGAGGTCCTTTTCGAACAGACCGAATGCGAAGTGCCCGCCAATTGGAGCCAGTTGGCCACCAACGTCGTCTGCAGCAAGTACTTCTATGGAGAAGTCGGCACGCCGCAACGCGAGAAGAGCGTGCGGCAGTTGATCCACCGCGTGAGCCGTACGATCGCCGACTGGGGAACGCGCGACGGCTACTTCGCCAGCCCCGAAGACGGCGAGAGCTTCTACCGCGAGCTGACCTGGCTCTGCCTGCACCAGCACGGGGCGTTCAATTCGCCGGTCTGGTTCAACGTCGGCCTCTACCACCAATACGGCGTGAAGGGCGCGCAGTGCAACTGGCACTGGGACGCCGAGAGCGCCAAGGTCAAGCAACCCGAGAACCCGTACGAGTACCCGCAAGGTTCGGCGTGCTTCATCCAGAGCGTGAAGGACGACATGGAAGACATCATGGAGCTGGCGCGCAGCGAGGCCATGTTGTTCAAGTTCGGTTCGGGCACCGGCACCGATCTTTCGACGCTGCGGTCGCACCGTGAAAAACTATCGGGGGGTGGAAGGCCGTCGGGTCCGTTGTCGTTCATGCGGGTCTACGACCAGATCGCGGCCGTGGTCAAGAGCGGCGGCAAGACCCGCCGGGCCGCCAAGATGCAGTCGATCAAGGTCTGGCACCCTGACGTGATGGAGTTCATCGAGTGCAAGGCGAAGGAGGAGAAAAAGGCCCGCATCCTGATCGCCAACGGCTACGAGAGCAACTTCAACGGCGAGGCCTATAGCTCGATCCTGTTTCAGAACGCCAACCTCTCGGTCCGCGTGACCGACGAATTCATGCGGGCGGCCGTCGAAGACAAGCCCTGGACCACGCACTGGGTGACCGACCCGACGAAGGCCGGTCCCTCGTTCGCGGCCCGCGACATGCTCGCAAGGATGGCCGAGGGGGCCTGGTTCTGCGGCGATCCGGGCGTGCAGTACGATACGACCATCAATCGCTGGCACACTTGCCCGAACTCGGGCCGGATCAACGCCTCGAACCCCTGTTCCGAGTACATGTTCCTCGACGACACCGCCTGTAACCTGGCGAGTATCAACCTGATGAAGTTCCGCCAGGACGATGGCGCGTTCGACGTCGAGCGGTTCCAGGCCGCGTGCCGGATTTTCTACATCGCCCAGGAAATCCTGGTTGACCACGCCAGCTACCCGACGAAGCGGATCGCCGAAAATAGCCATCGTTTCCGGCCGCTAGGGCTCGGCTACTCGAACCTGGGCAGCCTGATCATGTCGAGCGGCCTGGCCTACGACTCGCCCGGCGCGTTGGGCCTGTGCGGAGCGATGACCGCCCTGCTGCACGGCGCGGCGAACCTGACGAGCACGGAAATGGCGGCGGTCGTCGGTCCATTCGAAGGCTACGCTGAAAACAAGGGCCCCATGCTCGACGTGATGCGGATGCACCGCGACGCCGTCGAGGCGATCGACGACGCTTGCCCGCTGTACCTGCGCGAGGCGGCACGTTCGGTGTGGGACGACGTTCTGGAAAATGGCCGCGTCCACGGCTTCCGCAATGCCCAGGCGACGGTGCTGGCCCCGACAGGCACGATCAGTTTCCTGATGGATTGCGATACGACCGGCATCGAGCCGGACATCGCCCTGGTGAAGTACAAGCAGCTCGCCGGTGGCGGGATGTTGAAGATCGTCAACCAGACGGTGCCCTCGGCACTGAAGGACCTGGGCTACGATGCGCCGGAAATCGAGTCGATCGTCGCGTACATCAACCGTGAGGACACGATCGAAGGGGCGGCCGACCTGAAGGCCGAGCACTTGTCGGTGTTCGATTGCGCCTTCCAGCCCCGCAACGGCACGCGTTCGATCTCGTGGCGGGCACACGTGCGGATGATGGCCGCCGCCCAGCCGTTCCTGTCAGGTGCGATTTCCAAGACCGTAAACATGCCTCGTGACACGACGCCGGCCGACGTCGCCGATGCCTACCTCGAAGGTTGGCGTCTGGGACTCAAGGCGCTGGCCGTCTATCGCGACGGTTCGAAGGAAAGCCAACCCCTCTCGACCAGCACCGAGGGGGACAAGGCGGCCGACAAGCAAAAGGCCGCGCCACGCCGCGAGCGGCTGCCCGACACGCGCAAGTCAATCACACACAAGTTCAGCATCGCCGGGCACGAGGGGTACATCACGGTCGGTTTGTACGATGACGGCCGGCCGGGGGAGTTGTTCATCACGATGGCCAAGGAAGGAAGCACGATCGGCGGCCTGATGGACTGCTTCGGCACCGCGGTCTCGATGAGCATGCAGTACGGTGTGCCACTCGAGGTGTACGTGAACAAGTTCTCGCACACGCGCTTCGAACCGATGGGGCACACCAAGAACCCCGACATCCGCATCGCCAAGAGCCTGGTCGATTACATTTTCCGCTGGTTGGGGATCACGTTCCTGCCGGGCTATCGCGAAGCGAGCGCCGGGATGTCGCCGACGGAGTCGGCGTCGGGAAAGGAGGGTTCCGGAGATGATGTGCCGGGGGAATCTAAGCCCGCCGCCAAGAAGGCCGGCGGGCAGATCGTAGGCCAGGGCGTCGGGCTTGGATCGCCCAAGGCGTCGGCCGCGGTGACGACCAACAGCGCAACCAGGTCGGTCAACCCCAGCCCGACGACCAACGGCCCGACGACCAACGGAACTGGGGCCCACAAGAATGGTTCCACCCATCACACGACCGAAAGCGGCACCAGCTTGCTGGAGCGGGCGGGTGTGGCCCCGAAGTGGGACCTGTCGGTAGGCAGGACGGGCCAGGGTAATCGTAGCGACCAGTTCGCCAGTTTCCAGGTCGACGCCCCTTCGTGCGACAATTGCGGTGCGATCACCGTTCGCAATGGCAACTGTTATCTTTGCCACAACTGCGGCAACAGCATGGGTTGCTCGTAACGGATTGTCGGGAATGGAACCCGCGAGCAACCCATTTTATTCACCTCGTGGGGCAGGTT
>DATLQY010000213.1:0-2776 GCA_035534975.1 Pirellulales bacterium | reverse complement strand
TCGACGTAGTCGCTGACAATGTAGGGCAGGTTGCCGTCGCGTGCGACCTCGTGGACCTGCACGATACCCGGATGCACCAGCCGCGCGCAGCTCCGGGCTTCGCGCACGAAGCGTTCCTCTTCCTCGCGTGTGGCAAAGGTGTCTGCCCGCGGTATCTTCAGCGCCACATCCCGGTCGAGCTTCGGGTCGTGCGCTTTGTAGACTTCGCCGAACGCGCCGCGGCCGAGCAGCTCGGCAATCTCGAAGCGGCCAATCGTGCCTCCGGGGCCGGCGGCGCGGTAGGTGGTGGTCGTGCCCGGCTCGACCCGGAAGGAGCTGCCGCAGTTGACGCAGGTGACCTCTTTGGGCCGTGGCTCGACCAATTGAATCTGGTTGCCGCAGTGCGGGCATTTCAGCCGCCGCGCGCGTTCGACTGGAAATCGTTGGCCGTCAATTCCCCGTGCCGCCTTGAACAGCCGCTCGACCAACGCCAGCCGTTTCCGCAGCGGTTCGGCGATATCCGCGTGCGCCGCCACGAGCGCGGCGATGTCCGGCCGAGTACCGGCTTGCAACTCGGCGAGATATTCCTCCGCCACGGCTTCGATGCGCCGTTCGGCATCGTCACGGACCGAAGAGGGAGTTGACTGGCTCATACGTGGCCGTCCAATTGGCGCTCAAGAAAACGAAGCCCAGCGTGATACCGCTCGCGAACCTTATCGTAGCTGAGGTGCAGGCGCTCGGCGACTTCGCGCAACGACAACGATGGCCCGAAACATGCCTCGGCCGGCCGGTTGCCTGCTTGGGCCTGTCGGACGAGCTGAGCCAGCCCTTCGGGAGCGATCATCACGCCTATCCCATAAGACAGGAAAGTTCCGTGCGCGCGGGAAAAATCGGCGTCGCGCGCAAGCCGTTGGGCCTGGAGCGGCAACGGCACACCCAATATTGTCGGCGAAAACCGCTTCGATGCAAGCATTTACGCCCAAGTTCCGTGAGTCTTCGGGGCAATTTTGGGGCAATTTCCGGCGGCGGTCAAGCCAGGTCAAGGCCTTATTGCTTGGGCGACAAGGTGCCGCTGGATGGTGCCCGTCGGAAGGAGTCGATGGCGCCGCGTCTACGCGGTGCGCCAGCGGCGGTGGCGCTGCTCCCGCCCTCACGCGCTTTCGATCGCGGCGGTCGTGTTGCCGACCTCGACTCCGTTGCCACTGCCATTGGCTTGCGCGTCGTAACGCGTCGTCCAGGCCACGAGATCCTCGGCCCCCTTGCGATGGCAAAAGTCGCCCAACGTTTCGTCCGGCAGCCGTTCATGTTTGAAGTAGACGAACAGCGGTACCATTGACGAAACCAATTCCTCAGCCGGAACCATGTCTTTGAAGATGAAGTTCAATCGGTCGCCCAGCAGCCGGCCACCGGCGAAGATCGTGTACTTGCCCGCCGCTTTGCCGACCAGGCCGATGTCGCTGTTGTATGGCCGAGCGCAGCCGTTCGGGCAGCCGGTCATCCGGATCGTGAACCGCTCGCCCGACAGCCCCAACTTCGCTAATTCGACCTCCAGATCGTCGATCACGCCGGGAAGCGCCCGCTCGGCTTCGGTGATCGAGAGGCCGCAGGTGGGCCAGGCCACGCAGGCCATCGACCAACGTCGAGCGTTGGAAATCTCGTGCGAGAGCTTGACGCCGTTCCGCTTCAGGATCTGCTCCAAATCGTCGCGGGCCTCGGGGGCCACATCGGTGAAGAGCATGCTCTGGTGCGAGGTCAACCGGATGTTCGGGCGGTGTGCGCGGCAGATCTCGCGTAACGCCGTCTTGAGGCGCAAATCCTCCGTGTCGTGAATTCGGCCGTTCTCGATGTTCAACCCGTAGTACCAGCGGCCGTCGCCCTGGTCGCGCCAGCCGAGATGGTCGTCGAAGCCGCATACGTCGTCGGGGTGCGGCTCGGGCAATTTGCGACCGTAATACTCCTCGACCTTGGCTTTGAATTTCTCAAGGCCCCAGTCGGCAATCAGGTACTTGAGCCTCGCCACCTTGCGGTCGCCGCGGTTGCCGAAGTCGCGCTGCACCTTGATGATTTCAGTCGTCACGTCGACGACCTGGTCGGGCGTGACAAAGGCCATCCTCCGGGCCACCGCGGGAAACGTCTTCTTGGCGCTGGGCGTGACCCCCATTCCGCCGCCGACCAGGACGTTGTAGCCGACGACACGGAAGTTCTCGCAAATGGCCATCAGCCCAAGATCGTTGGCGTAAAGGTCGACGCAATTGTCGCCCGGCAGGCCAATGGCGGTCTTGAACTTGCGCGGCAGGTAGGTCGGGCCATAGACCGGCTCGATCTCGTGGCCATTGGGACCACCGGCGACGAGCTCATCCGCGCCCGATTCCTGATCTTTGAGCCAGATTTCATGGTAGGCCCGCGTCCGCGGCGCCAGGTGCGCGGCGAGCCGGTCGGCGAGCGCTTGCAACTCGGCATGTACCGGGTCGCCGTGGTGCGGCGCGGGGCAGCACATGATGTTCCGCTCGACGTCGCCGCAGGCGGCCAGCGTGGTGAGCTGTACCTGGTTGATTCGGCGGATCACCTGCTTCAGGTTTTCCTTGACCACGCCGTGCAACTGCAGGCCCTGCCGCGTGGTGCAACGCAACGTCGTATTTCCCAGCTCGTCGCAGAGGTCCAATTCAGCCAGCAACTGTTCGCTGGTCAGCTTGCCGCCGGGTACGCGCGTGCGGACCATGAAGATGTACGATTTGTCCGATTTGCCGCTGCCCGTCGCGCGAGCGTGCGCTCGGTGGTCGCGGTCGTCCTGCTGGTA
>DATLQY010000212.1:0-6914 GCA_035534975.1 Pirellulales bacterium | reverse complement strand
ATTTCAAGGACCTGAAGCTGACCACCTTTCCCGAAGACAAGCTGCTCACGTTGAAGAAGGAAGGATGAAGGATGAAGGATGTTCCCAGCGCCTAATGCCTGACGCCTAACGCCTTTCCCATGCCACGGAGGACGCATGCGATCACCAAAGCTTGGAAAGACGGCGCGAATCGCGGCCGTGGTCTTGCTCGTGGCGGTGGCGGCCTGGATCGCGCGCCTGGTCTGGTCGAGCGGTCCGCCGGCGCCGGCGACGAACCCCGGCAATGCAACGGCTGAAACCAGTTCGAGCGACGATGAAGGCGCGGAAACGACTCCGCTGGAAAAGGCGTTGGACCTGGCCCGCGACGCCTTGCATACGCTCGATGGAATTGACGATTACACCTGCACCTTCGTCAAGCGCGAGCGGGTCGATGGCAAGCTGCTCGACGAGGAAAAACTGGCGATGAAGCTCCGGCACCGGCCGTTCAGCGTCTACATGCGGTTCATCGAGCCGCCCTCGTCGGCGGGGCAGCAGGCCATTTACGTCGAGGGCAAGAACGACGGCAACTTGTTGGGCCACACGACCGGACTGACGGGCAAATTGACCGGCTGGGTGGCGCTCGATCCCAAGGGTTTTCTGGCGATGCGCGACAATCGCTACGCGATCACCGACGCCGGCATGAAAAACCTGGTCGAGAAGCTGATCAAGCTCGGTGAAACGCCCGGCCTCCTCGACGGCTGCAGCGTCGGTTTCGACGAAGAGGCGACGGTTGACGAGCGGCCCTGCACCTGCGTCGAGATCTCGGTGCCAAGACCCAAGCAGAAGCCGAAGCGACGGCGAAAGGGGGCGTTCATGCTCGCCACGGCGAGGATCTTCCTCGACCGCGAGTGGAACGCGCCCGTGCGCTTCGAAACCTACGAGTGGCCCGACGACGGCAAGGGCGAGCCGCACCTGGTCGAGCAGTACACCTACATGCAGCTCAAATTCGACCAGGGCCTGACCGACGCCGATTTCGACAAGACCAACCCCGAGTATGCATTTCCTTGACGCCGGTGGGATGATGAGGTGATGGGATAATGGGATGATGAGGCCGCCCAGCCTCACCTCCTCACCTCATCACCTGATCACACCCTTCACGATCGGCTCGATCGCCTGGGCCCAAATCTCATAGCCCGCCGAAGTCAGATGAACGAAGTCCGGCTGAACGAGCCCCGGCAAGAAAGCGCCGTCGGCGCCAAGAAGCAAGGGCGAAAGATCGACGTAAAACACGTTTTGACCGTCCGCGATGACTTGGACGAGCGCGTTGGTCGCGGCGACGGCGGTTCGCAGGGGACTATTTGCGGATTCGCCGCGAGGGAGAATGCCCATCAGAAGGATCCTCGTTTCGGGGAACTCCTCATGCAGCGTTTGAACGATGGCGGTTGTTCCGGCGGCGATGTCGGCGGGCGAGTCGCCTTCGCTCAGGTTGTTCGTTCCCACCTCGACGACGGTCAACTTTGGCTGGAGGTTGCTCAGGTCGCTGTGGATAAGCGTCCACAAGACCCCCTGGGTCGTGTCGCCGGGCAAGCCCGCCGCCATCGCGTTGCCTGAGGCGTAGAACTGGTCCCAGACCGATTGTCCGTCGCCCGCGAGGTTCCAGCCGGTAACCTGCGAATCGCCGACGAACAGCAAATCGACGTTTCCCTGTCGGGCGCGCGCGTCGATCTGGTCTTCATAGGATTGCCACCAGCTAAATGAGCTCGATGGAATGGGCACCGTCGTGATGGGTTGGCCTGTACGCGACGCGAAATACTCGGGGGAGTCGACAAGACCGGCCAACACGTCCTCATTGCTCTTGCCCGCGGCCAATTGACTGGTCCAGAACGCGATCCCCGGATCGTCCCCCTGTCGATGGAAGACTTGCAGGTAATCGTCCACCACGCGAAGTCGCTCCCGCTCCGGGCTTTCGGCGAACGCGAGGCTGATCTGAAACCGCGAAGCGCCCGATTCGAGTTGCTCCAGCCACGTGGCCTCGCCCGCCGCGTCGGCGGGCCGGCCGAGCAATGCGCCGTAGAGGGCATCGACATATCCTTCGTTGGTCGCGCCGACCCGCGCGTAAAACTCGTCGCTGGCGAGAATCTTCGCCTCAAGGTACTCGTCGGGCCGATCCATGGCGCCGAGCGAGAGCCAGGCGTCGACTCCCGCCGCTTCGGCGCCGCGCCCGAGAAACTTTGCATAGTCCGATTGGATCAGGTCCGCGAAATGTTCGTTGCTGTCGGCGATTTGCGCCGAGATGTCGAAAACCGAATCGCCTTGCTGAAGCTCCGTCGCCACGAACGCCTTCGCGCCGGGATCGATCGCGCGGCCCAGGACGTCGTGGTAGATGGCCGCGACGTACGTTTCGAGGTTCATCGTTTCCGTCGCGATGGAAAGGAGACGACGGAGCTCGAGCCGTTCCGGCTGCCGCCACGGCGTCGATTGCATGATCACGGGTCGAGTTTCCTGACCGGGAAGACCTGCCCATGGTCACGCTTCCTGTTGAGTGGTGGTTCGAAAACGCCCGCCGCGACGAGTTCTTCGAACAACCGATGGTCAATTGACGAGGGGAAGCCGTAGTTGCCCGGCTCGCGATAACGGCGAATTTCCAGCCAATTCACATAGACGTGCGAGACACGGAGACGGTCAAGTTCCGCACGAATTTTTTCCGGGATGCCATGCTGGTCCTGGTAGATTTTCTCGAACACCGAATCGTCGAATACGGTGTTGTAGAGAACAGGCATTTCAAGATCAAACACTTGGCAGTCGCCGACGGTCAGGACCTTGTAGCCAGGCGGTACGTTGTGGTTCAAATAGACGTGCCAATAGTCGGCCCGAGCCGTGTCGTAGCGCAACTGCTCTAGCCCCACGAAGTAGGCATTGTAACCGCCGGGACCTGAGATCACGAACAGCCAATTGACGGCCAGGCCGCAAAGGAGCGTGGCCAGGAGCATGCGGCGCCAGGCCACGCTGGCACTCCAAGTGGCTCCAAACCCTGCCAGGATCGCGATCACCGGCAACGCAGGAATCCAAAACCGGTCGATGCGGTGCGTGCACAACCACCATGCGGCGATGACGTAGGTGAAGAAGGCGAATAAAGGAAACGCCAGTCTGCGGCGGCGGACGGGAGCGAGCCAAGCCAGGGCCGCCAGCGGGACGACGATGGGGCTGATCCACTCGCTGCGCCACGCGACTTGGGAGAGGCTCGTCGCTAGATGGCGCAGCGAAAAACCGTGAGGCGAGTGGATCCTCAACCATTGGCTGTTATTCGCATCCGTTCGGCTTGCGCCACCAAAGATTTCATAGAGCAACGGATAAGTGGGATTGCCCGTCAAGACCCAGTTCTTGATGAACCAAGGAGCGCAGCCGACGGCACACGCCAACACGAACAACGCTGTTGCTTTCCAGTTGGGCCGCCAGCCAGCCAACCAAACCCAGGCCGTCAGCGGCACGGCGACGAATAGCGCCGCAGGGTACTTGCACGAGACCGCGGCGCCCGCCAGGAACCCTGCCAGAACCACCGGCCCGACGCTTTCGGATTTTTCGGCTTGTCGCCATAGGAGAACGGCGTAGACCGCCGCCCACAGATAAAAGGCGGAAACCCCTTCGACCAATCCCGCGGTCGACACCTGTGAAATCCAGGGGATCGAAATATAGACCAAGGCCGCGACCACGCCCGCCGTTCGTGAACCAAAGCGGGTGCCTGCGCTCAGCAACGCCAGTGCGGTCAACGGCGCGAAGGCCGCAATGACCGTCTTGCCGATCAGCGCGCCTTGCCACCAGTCGCCGACCAGCACCATCGCCAACAAGCTGAACATCTCGCAGCCCAACGGCATGTTGCCGTACACATTGTGCGGCAAAAAGCTGATCCGGCCCGCCTGGTAGAACTCTTTAGGCGCTTGCAGATGGTACTCGCGAACGTCAAAATCGACGGGTGGCAACATGCCGCCCAAGACGATCACCAACACGAATGGGACGCCGAGCCACAACCAATTGCTGTCCAGTTCCGGTTTGTCCAGGTTGGCACGGCCCGTACTCCCCAGGCCGCTTGCAGCTTCCAGCCCGTTTCGGTGTGGCTGGTGAGCCAGGGTCTTCGCCCGCCGCCAATCGAGCACGCAATAGGCGGCGGCTGCCGCAATCGCGCCGCCTAGGGCGACGAATGCAAAGGGGTTCAACGCACCCATGAGCCCGACTAAGAGCACGAATAACGAAATGACATTCGCTCCGACCGCCACGGAAAAGATCAATTTCTCGAAACGGCTCAAGCGACAATGTAAACCACCCAGCCGCAACGGCACCGAGCCAAGCAGCCACGCCGCGGACAGAATCGCCGTCGCCCACGCAAGCACGGGCACCCGATCGAGCAGAGTTAGACTCGGTGGATCCCCGAACCATTTGGACAGGTACAGTTCGGGCAGGACCGTCAAAACTCCAAGAAGTTGATAGCGAGGAGGGGAACCGGGAGGACCCACCTCCGTTTGCAAATAGAGGGCCGCATAGCCGACCAGAAACACGAAAAACACGGCCATGATTCGCCATTCGCGGCCGCTCGTCGTGGAAACCGCCGGCCTGGAAACGTCCGCTTTCGACGGCTCGCTATTCGACATGACTGTGCCGCCGCTGTGGCAAATGCGCACGGTTTGCCCCAATGGAAGCGGGGCCTTACGAGTCAAGTTATACCACGCAAACGCCAAAGGCAAGCACCGCATGGATGTCAGGCGGGAAAGCCTAACCTACGCGAGGCGGCGCGGGCTGCTATAATGCCCGCGGTGCCCCCACCCCCACGAAGACTTTCGTATTGCACGGCGCTATCCTCTGAGAAACCAGGAGTTACCATGACCAAGCAAGCACTGGCCGCATTCGGGTCGCTATTCGTCGTGATCGCCATCGCCGCGCACGCCGAGGAAGAAGGCACGTCGCTCGTCGCACCGGGCGAGAAGGTGCAAAAGCTGGCGGGCGGCATGAAATTCACGGAGGGCCCCGCGTGGGTCCCCGCGAAGAAGACGCTCATCTTCTCCGACATCCCCAACAGCAAACTCATGCAGTGGCGGGAAGGCGACGGCTTGTCGGTCTTTCGTCAAAGCGAACAATCCAACGGCAACATTCTCGACCTGCAAGGCCGGCTCATCTCGTGCCAGCACGCCGCCCGCAACCTCGTCCGGACCGAGACCGACGGCAGTGTCACCGTGCTGGCGGACAAGTTCGACGGCAAGCGGTTCAACTCGCCGAACGACGTGGCGGTGCGGTCCGACGGCACGCTCTGGTTCACCGATCCCCCCTGGGGCCTGACCGGACCGGCCGAACTTCCGGGCCATTGGGTGTTCAAGCTCGACCCGGCGACCCAATCCGTGGAACCGGTCATCAAGAATCTCGCCATGCCCAACGGGATCAATTTCTCGCCCGACGAGAGCCGCCTCTATGTCGCCGACACCGGCGGAAACCAAAGACATCCTAACACGGAGCTCCGAAAACTCCCGCCTGGCATCCACTGCTATGAGGTCGACAAAGACGGCAAGCTCGGGAAAGAGATCTTCAAAATCGAGCAAGGCAGCGATGGGATGACCGTCGACATCAAAGGAAACCTCTATACGACGAACGGCGGCAAGGTTCACATCTACAGCGCCGACGGTAAGAAACTGGAAAAGATCGATGTGCCGGAGGGCCCTGCCAACGTCTGCTTCGGCGGCGACGATCTGAAGACGCTGTTCATCACGGCCAGCACGTCGCTGTACAGCATCCGCATGGTGAATCCGGGCGCGAAACCCGTCGGCGCGGAGTGGTGAGCGAAATGATGGGGAGGAGCGAGCCATGTTGGTCTGATTTGCCATCTCCCACTTATACTCCCGGGCGATCGGCGATCAAGCTTCGAATCACGCGCAAACTCTTTTGGGCCGCGGCGTCGAGGTTGGCCTCTCCGCCGCCGCCCCGTAGCGGCGAACACATTTCGTAAGCCACATAGCCCGTGAAACCCCCCTCCTTCAAACCGGCGAAGAATGCCGGCAGGTCGATGAAGCCCTCGCCCAGCGGCACGGCGCGCACGGCAGGCGGGTCGAGCCGGAGGTAGTTGACCAAATGCGGCTGGTAGGCGAAGCGATCGATCCGCAGGTAGTCGGCCAGCGTGGTCTGCACCATGCGCGGCGCCAGCCGAAGAGCGGCCCGATGAAGGTCTGCTCCCAATAGCGCGATCGACCAGGGATCGAACATCGCCTTCAGGTTCGGGTGCGCGACGTCGTCGAGCAGCTCCTCGAACGCTTCGACCGAGACGCCAATGTCGTGATGGTTCTGCAAGCCCAACACCACTCCGAAATCGGCCGCAAGCGCGGCGGCCTCGCCCAGCGCCTTGACGCACTTGTTCCAGTCGACCTGGTAATCGGCCGCTTCGCCCGAGTAGCCGCTGAACACGCGCACGATCCTGGCACCCAGCGCCCTCGCCATGCGGGCCAGAGCGGCGACATAGGAAAGCTGCATCTCGACGAAGGGGACTTCTGCGGCGTGCCGTCCGGCGGTGAAGTCGGTGTAACCGGCAATCGTCGCGATTTCAACGCCGGCGGCCCGCGCCGCTTCTCGAATCGCCGCCAACGACTCGTCGTCGGGGAAGTCGAGCGGCGCCAGGTGCGGGCGTTTGCCGCCGATCTCGACCGCCGCGTAGCCCAGCGCGGCGGCCTTGCGCAGGAAACCTGGCACGTCGAGCCGGTGCTGGCCCCAGGTGCCCGCGTAACTGACCGAGAACAACGTGGGGGTCATGGCGGGCTGGTCATTGGTCATTGGTCATTGGTCAGTTGTCATTGGTCATTGGTCTTCGGCTTTGGTCTTTGGTCGTTGCCGCCACTCACCACTCACCACTCACCTGCTAGTGCTCGATCTTTGGCCAATAATCGTCGAACTCGAAGTGGATGCTGTTGTCCTGGTCGTGGCACTGG
>DATLQY010000211.1:0-4028 GCA_035534975.1 Pirellulales bacterium | reverse complement strand
ATCCACCAATTGGCGGCCGGAACCGTCGGGCTGACGGGGGCCGACATTAGCAACCTCGTCAACGAAGCGGCCCTCTGGGCGACGCGCCAAGGAAAGGACAAGGTCGAAAAGATCGATTTCGAGGTCGCGCGAGACAAGATTCTGATGGGCGCCAAACGCGACGAGATCCTCACCGACAAGGAAAAGCAAATGACCGCCTACCACGAGGCGGGGCACGCGCTATTGGCCTGGCTGGTGCCCGGCGCCGACCGCGTCCACAAGGTCACGATCATCCCCCGCGGGCGTGCGTTGGGTGTCACCCAGCTCCTGCCCGAGGAAGACCGGCTCAATATCGGCGAGCGCGATCTGCACGCCCGGCTGGTGTTCATGATGGGCGGCAGGGGGGCCGAGAAACTGATTTTCGACGAATACAGCGCCGGGGCCGAGGACGACCTCAAACGTTCGACGCAGCTTGCGCGGCGGATGGTCACGCACTGGGGAATGAGCGAGCGAATCGGACCGGTGGCGTATCGCACGAGTGAGGAGCACCCCTTCCTGGGCAAGGAAATCCAAGAGCCTCGCGAGTTCAGCGAACACACGGCGCAGATGATCGACGAGGAAGTGGCCCGCATCCTGCACCAGGCGGCGGAGAGGGCCAGCGCCTTGTTGGATGAGCACCGCGGCTTGCTCGACAAGCTGGCAAGCTCGTTGGCGGAGCGCGAAGTGCTCGACGAACTGGAAATCGCGGCTGTCATCGGACCCTCGCCGAACCGGGCGACGTCGAACGGCAAGGCCCTTACTTCCACAGCCGCCGCCGTGCCGAAATGACGCGGGGCAGGTTTCCAAGCCGCCAAAACCAACCATATCCTTGGACTCCTGATAATCCCACGAGGAACCGATGCTCGCGCACACAGTATACTTCACTTTGCACGAACCAACGCCCGAGAACCGGCGCAATCTCGTCGAGTCGTGCCACAAGCACCTCTCGTGCCATCCTGGCACCGTGTTCTACGCCGCTGGGACCCCGGCCGATCTCGATCGGCCCGTGAACGTCCGCGACTGGGACGTTGGCCTGCACGTCATTTTCCTGGACCGCGCCGCCCACGACGCCTATCAGGTGGCGCCGGCGCACCTCAAGTTCGTCGAGGAGAACAAGCCGAGTTGGAAACAAGTGCGCGTGTTCGATTCCGACGTTAGCGGCGCGGCGCGCTCGAAAGAAGCGTAGGGTGGGCGCCGCGCACCAATCCGCCTGGCTTACGCCGCCTCGATTCGTGCCCGAGCGCGGCAGCACACCTCCAGCCGTTCCAGGTCCGGCTCCGTGCCGATCCCCGGTTCGTTCGACATCGCAACGTGCGGGCTGCCGTCCGGCCCGCGGACCAACTCGATTTCCGGCCCGCTGAGGTCGTGCTTATAGAAGCGCGACGAGGGAAAAATGTCGGCCGGGTAAGTGAAGTTGTCGAGGGTCGCCAACGCGGCGCAAATTCGCCCTCCGACGGCGCTTTCGAGCATGCCGCCGACCCAGCAGGGGACTTTCGCATCGCGGCAGAGATTATGGATCGCCACGGCATTGGTCAGCCCGCCGACGCGGCCGGGCTTGATGTTCATCCAGCGGCAACTGCCCAGGTCGAGTGCCTGCTCGGCCCGGAACACCGAGCTGACGCTCTCATCCAGGCAGACCGGAGTGCGAATGCTGGCTTGCAGACGGGCGTGGTCGATCAGGTCGTCGTGCGACAAAGGTTGCTCGATCATCGCCAGGTTGAAGTCGTCGAGCTGGCAGAACATCTCGAACTGCCTCATACTGTAGCCGCTGTTGCAGTCGATGTGGATCGTCTGGCTGGGAAACTCCTGCCGCACGGCCCGAAGCATGGCAATGTCCCAACCGGGGCGGTACTTGAGCTTGATTCGCTTGAAGCCCGCCTCGACCGCGCCGCCGATCGCGCCCAACAGATCGCCGATCGAGCCCATCACGCTGAAATCGGCGCCGACCTCGACCGAGTCGCGCGTGGCGCCAAGGAGCTTGTGCAGCGGCAGTCCGCGGCGCTTGGCCTCGAGCACCCACCAGGCCGTGTCGAGCGCCGCTTTGGCGAAGGGGTTCCCCTTGAAATGCGCCAAACGCCCTTGCAGCGCGTCGCCCGATTCGATCCACCCGCCCACCAGCGCCGGTGCGAACCAGTCGCGCACCGCGCAAAACGCCCCACCCGCCCACTCGGAGCTATAGCAAGGAGCGGCGAACGGGGCCGACTCGCCCCAGCCGATCAGGTCGCCGCTTTGCATCTTCACCAGTCCCGACTCGATCGCCGCGTCTTCGCCGTATGCCGTCCGCCAAGGGCTGATCAAGGGCATCGCGACGTGAAACACTTCCATCGAGTCAATGCGCACGGGCAATCAATTCTCTGCACGAGGAGGTTGGCGTGGTTCGAGGCGTGGATCAAGGAAATGTTGCCGCCAACGGCCGGCGGTGTCAACTACTTGACAAAAACACGCTCGTCCACTAACAACGGCGCACTTTGGGGGGAGATACCACCGCGGCGGATTGGAAATGCTAGCGCTTGCCGCTCAAATCGACGAGGCCGTGGCCGTCATTCGCCGCCAGTGGGGTGGGTCGACCGCTCGTGCGGGTATCATTCTGGGTACAGGCTTGGGGAGCCTGGCCGATCAGATCGAGCGCGAGGCGGTCCTCGATTATTCTTCGATTCCGTTTTTTCCCCGTTCGACCGCCGTTAGCCACACCGGACAGCTCGTCATCGGCAAGCTTTGTGGCGTGCCGGTGGCCGCGATGGAAGGCCGATTTCACGCCTACGAGGGGTACTCCCACCAGCAGATCACTTTTCCCGTACGCGTGATGAAGGCCTTGGGGGCCGAATTGTTGATCGTCTCCAATGCCTGCGGCGGACTGAATTCGCAATACGCCTGCGGCGACGTGATAGTTATCGAGGACCACATCAATCTGATGGGCGGCAATCCGCTGGTGGGCATCAACGACGATCGGCTCGGCCCGCGTTTCCCCGACATGTGCCGTCCCTACGACGTCGCGCTGATTTCGCGGGCCTTGGAGATCGCCCGCCGTGCGGACTTCGCGGCGTACCGTGGCGTTTACGTGGCCGTCACGGGCCCGAACCTGGAGACGCGAGCCGAGTACCGCTTCTTGAGGTTGATCGGCGCCGATGTGGTGGGGATGTCGACTGTGCCCGAGGTCCTGGTGGCAGTCCACGCGGGCATGCGCGTGCTCGGGCTGTCGATCGTGACCGATATGTGCCTGGCCGACGCCCTGGAGCCCGCCGACATCCGACGGATTCTAGGGCACGCCGCGGCGGCCGAGCCGAAACTTCGCAAGATCGTGATGGGGATCCTGGAGCAGGAGGCGGCTTCCACGCCCACCGGACCTTAAGTTGCGGAATGCGTCCATCCGCACGGGGGGGGAATCGGACGAACGCCGCGTCAAGAAAACTTCGCGAAATGTCCGATAGCACCCCTTTACGGTTTGAACCTTCGGCGATATACTCGCTCTTTCCCCTTGGGGGCGAGGTCAACGACAAGGCCCTCATGAGGGCAAGGCGAGGGTGATTCGAGGACGCATTCGGGCCACGGAAAGGCAGGCTGAAAGCCGCACTTTTCTGGTGGTCGCGAGTTCGACCTCTGCTTACCCGGCGAGATGCCTTGGGTAGGGCCGCTTCGAGTCCACTGACCTATGTGGCACGATGGCGGCGGGGCCGATCCGGTTCGTTTTGAATTCGGGTGGGCCTGTTTGATCTTTGACAATTTGGTTGTGGTAAGAGTGGCATCTGATAGAAGCGGCTCGTCGTTTCTTCGAAGCGATGAGTCGGTTCTCACGGCACTTAGTACAACGGTCACCTCTTGGGCGGGCTGAGCATTGCGATGGCGCAAGGCGGTTCGCTTGGGGGGTAATCCGAGGATCAAAAAACGTTACTCGGCCGTCTCCCTTTCCAGGAGGCGGCCGTTGTGGCGGCCACCTCAGACACGGTGAGAGCTGTGGATGAATGTGGTCAAGCTACTAAGGGCACATGGGGGATGTCTTGGCGTCAGAAGGC
>DATLQY010000210.1:0-4238 GCA_035534975.1 Pirellulales bacterium | reverse complement strand
CGCGAAGCGGCCGGGGAATCGTTCCCACGCAGAGCGTGGGAACGAGTTACGTCGCCCACCGGATCCCCTCTTCCCCTCCTCGCCTCTTCCCCTTTTCCCGCCCTGCTCCTGTTGTCACCTGTAAGCTGTAACCTATTCCGGTTCCTGACTTCTTTGCCGTTGCTCCAATAAAAACGCCACGAGGTTGAAAAACTCCGTCTCGGGCAACAGATCGACCAGATTGTCCGGCATTGGAGAAAGCCGGGTCACGACCCGTTCCTCGATCTCGTCGGCGGGTACGCGGACCTCTTTCCCTTTGTCGTCGGCCAGGATCAGCACCTCGCCTTCCTCGCGCAGCAATAGGCCGGAAAGCGTATTGCCGCCCGTCGTACTGATGATCGTGCTCCTGAACGCCTGGTCGACGTTGCGACTCGGATCGAGCAAGTCCTCCAGCAGCCTGTCGGCGCCGCGCAGGCCGATGCCGTCCAGCTCCGGGCCGATCTTCCCCCCCTCGCCGCCCAAGCGGTGGCAGGCGGCACACGTTTTCTGGTACACGGCACGGCCCGCCGGCGCCTCGGGCTGGGCCTTGCCCAATGCGTCGCGCCGCGAGGCGATGAGCTGCTTGATGCGCTCGTCGGCCGGTGGCAGGTCGGCGGTCAAAGCGGCCAGTCGCTCGTCGAGGTTTTCCGGTTTCGAGCCACGCAACCGCTCGACGACCGCCCGCTCCAGCAACAAACGGGACGAAGCTTTGCCTTTGCCGATCTCCGCCAGCAGCAGTTCGCCGCCTTCGGCCCGCTGTGCCAGGCCCGCGGCGATTTCGACCGCGAGCCGATCGGAGGCGTCGCGGAGGTGTTCAACCAATTCTCGCCGGGCGGCCTGGTGGTTCATGTTCCCCAACACCACGGCGGCCTTTTGTCGCAGCAGCATCGGCTCCCCTTCGCCGCCCAGGATGGCGCCCAACAGCGAGATCGAGCGCTCGGCATCGTTGGCGACGCAAGCGTCGATGGCGGCGGGCCGCAGCTCGCCGAACCTCGCGCCCGTGGTGGCCAAAGCCAGCAGTTGCGCGTGCAATTCGACCAGCCGCAACTCTCGCGCCAGGTCAATTCCGCCTTGAACCGAAGGCTGCTCGGGGCTGTTCAAGAGCAGCGTCGCGACGCGCGTCGCCCAGGCCGCGACGGAGCCGGGCAATTGTGCTCCGCGCTCCTGCGCCGCGTGGTGAAGCGCCAGCAATAGTTCCCGCTGACTCGATAGATTGTCGATCGCTTGCGAGGCGGCCCATTCATACACTCGCGAAAGTTCGCCCTGGCGTAGGTAGCGGGCGACTTCGTGCAGGAAGATCGGCAGCCGTCCCGGGTCGACCGGACCGCCAACGATGAAGTCGAAGATGAACTCGGACGACTCCGGCGTGTGGACACCCAAGCTCAACTCGGCCAGGCGGGCCTTCGCGTCGGCGTCGTTCGCCGTCAGGCTTGCAAGCTTCGCAAACATCCCCGGGACGAGCAGATGGTCGCGCAGCGCCATGCGGACGGCGTGTACCAGGTGTGTGTCGTCGTCCGGTGTCATCTTCCAAAGGGCCAGTAGCGGCTCGACGTTTTCGACGTGCGGGTGCCTGCCCAGCGCGTCGGCGGCGGCGCGGCGCGCGAAACTATCGGCGTCGCCCAGCATTCCGCGGACCAGCACCGCCACATCCAGTGAGCCGGCGGGCCAATCGGGCCGCTCGGCGAGCGCTTTCAGCAAGTGGACTCGCACCAGCCGCGAGGGGTCGCCGGCGAGCCGCTGGATGGCCTCCGAGGGGAGCCCGCCGGGCGTCAGACGCTCGTAGAGCCACAGCCCGTGCATCCGCCGCCATGCGTTGGGCTCGCCTTCGGCGTAGGCCGGCAGCAAGCCGGCGGGGTTGACCTGTGAAGGGCGCGCGGCCAACTCTTCGGTTGCCAGCACGCGCACGGTCAAGTTCGCGTCGGCCAACAGTTCCAGCAGTTGCTCGACCGTTTGCTCGGCCAGGTTGGGCATCCGTGGCGGCGCTTGGCCGTCGTCGCCCACATGGACCACGCGCCAAATGCGGCCCCGGTGGCGATCGCGTCGCGGGTGTGCCAGCGGCACTTCGTAGTGGCCGATGATGCAGTTGTAAAAGTCGAGGATATAAAGCGCGCCGTCCGGTCCGAGCTTCAAATCGACCGGCCGGAACCAGGGGTCGTCGCAGCTCACGAAGTCGGGCAGTTCGATCGCCCGGTACGTCGACCCGTGCGGCTCCAGGCGGTCGTGGTTGACGCGGCCGGTCACCGGGTTGCCGATGAAAACGGTGTCGCGGTACTCCTGCGGAAAGTGGTCGGCCGCGTAATAGACCACGCCCGCGATGCCGGTCGAGCCGTGGTCGTGACCGATCATCGTCGGACCGAACCCAAGCCCATCATGCGGCTTGCCGAAGCTGGGGTACCAGGCGCCGCGCAGCAACTGGTAGATCGGCAGCGTGTGGCAGTCGGACGAATAGAGGTTGCCCAAGGGGTCGAAGCAAAGCCCGAACGGGTTGACCTGCCCGCGGGTCCAGGGTTCGGCATGGCTCCCGTCGGCCCGCATGCGGAACGTGTTGCCCGACTGCATGATCACTTTTCGGCCGTCGGCGCCTTGCACCTCCGAGGTGTTCGAAAATCCGTGGCAAGCGTAGATCCAGCCGTCGATCCAGCGCGTGAACGAGTTTCCCATGCCGTGCGTGTCACGAAAGCCGAACTCGCGATAGAGCACCTGGCAGTCGCGCTGGTGCGAAGTGCTCGGCCGGGCAACGTCGCCCTGCCAAAGATAAATGTTGGGGATACTGTAATACATGGCGCCGCCGGCGACGGGCGTGACGCCGATGGGGATGTTCAGTTCGTCGGCCAGCCGGTCGACCCGGTCGGCCCTGCCGTCGGCGTTGAAATCGGTGAGCACGCGCAGCGTGTCGCGCCGCGGCTGATCGTCGATTGCCGGATAGGGATATTCCAGCGAGCTGGTGACATAAAGCCGTCCCTGACCGTCGAAATTCAGGTTCATCGGCTTGTCGATTTCCGGTTCGCGGGCCACCAGTTGGATGGCAAAGCCCGGCGGCAAGTGAAACTTTTCAATTTGCTCCTCGGCCGGCAGCGGATCGGTGGGCGCCACCAGTGAGGGTGGGTATTGCGAATCGTCCGCGCGGGCCGTTCGGCAACCGGCAACGATCGACCAACCGACGGCGATCGACAGGCACGAACAGACGAGCCGCGTGGCGGCGACAGAGCGTAGCCCGGGGCGGCGCATGCGCAAGGAAACTTTCATTGGCCTTTCCGCGGAACGCTACGGAAGGCGTTCACTACAGGGGAATTTCGGTACGATTGCCAGTGTAGGTGGGGCGGGAGGGGGTCGCAAGCCGTTCACGTTGCTCACGATAGGGCCGCGCAACAAACAAAGACGCCGCCGCGGCGGAGATAGCCGTTCCCCTCGGCCCAGGGATGTCGTATAATGCATTCATACCAAGCTTGCTTGATTTTCTGGGGGCGAACTGGGTTCGACCGGACAATCTGAAGCGCAAGTGGCGTGCCGTGGTTGGTCAGTTGGCCACGTAAATAGCTGACCAAATATCTTCAATTGCCGAAGATACCTACGCTTTGGCTGCCTAGTAATAGGCATCCCCGACTGCGGGCCTTCGTCGGAGAGTCCCAAAAGCCGGTTGCCAAATCCGAATCGCCTGGGGTCAACGTTGGGAACGCCCTAGGTTAAAAACCGTGCCTGACTTGCCTGCCAGGCACCCCGTCGGTTGGGGGTCGGTGGGCGAAATGAGGAAATGATCCGACTACGCACGTAGAAGCGGGCGTGGAAGTGTTTTGGGACGCGGGTTCGATTCCCGCCGCCTCCATTTTGCCAGCCAATGCCAACGGCTGACGATCATCGCCTAATCCCTTGTCGCTTCGAGGGATTAGGCTTTTTTGTCGCGCCGCGGCGGTGCCATCAATCTGCGCAATCGGCGGAAATCTGTGGACCACCCTGCCTTCGTCCGCCCCACAGGTTCGAGCCCTGGCGCGCATAATTCCGGGCCGTGCGCGGTATAACCATGGCAAGGTATAACTCGCAAAAAAAAGCGCTCGATTTCGGACATAGCGCTCGGTTGTGATGCGCTTTGTCGTAGGTCGCCCGACGAACCGCCTGACCCTGATTTCCACCGTTATGGGGAGTATCCCACCCGTTTGGAAATAATTCCCATCGCCATAATGCGCCATATGGCGCATTAGTTCACGGCACCGTGATACCGATCC
>DATLQY010000209.1:0-4242 GCA_035534975.1 Pirellulales bacterium | reverse complement strand
GCAAATGCTTGCAGGTAGTTTTCCGCTCGGTCCAGTAAGCCGCGATCGGCGCGTCGCTTTTGACTGGGCGATAGAATGGCAGGGTGCCCGGCACGCGAGTTCTGCAAGACTGATCCGGAGAAATCATAGCAACCGATTCCGGAAGTCAGTGTGAGATACGCAAGGCTGACCTCGTGGACCCCGTTGATCCGACTGCTCGCAAGCGAACCAGCCGGAATGGCGGGCACCACGCTGGGCTCGTGAAGCCACTTTCCATCACGCTGACTGAACAACAAATTGCCGGCAAGCGACAAGGACTCGGCCGCGAGTTGGAATTGTGACGACTTCTGCCGAGCTGCGAATTCGAGACTGTATTGGAAATCGCCGGGCATTCCCGGAACGTCGAAGGTAACCTCAAATAAAAGCCGGGCGGGCGCATTTGCTTGTGGCGGCGGCGCAGTAGCGCAAACGACCCTTGCCCAACCCCCGTGGTCGGCAGTCATATGGTCATTCGGCAAAAGCAAGAAATCTCGCAGGAAGCGGACCGCATTGATGAAGTTACTCTTGCCGGTCCCGCTACGGCCGACAAGCACCGTCACGGGCTCCAGATCCACCGTCACATCGGCCAGACTCTTAAAGTTGACGATGCGGATACGCTTGATCATGGCGTTTCTCTAAGTAAAGGTCGACGGTTACAGCCGCATTCGCGCCTTCCAACCCTTCCATCATAATTCATCATATCGCCTTTTGGCACCGATAGGAACCGCCGCGAAGCGAGCAGACCTACGTAGCGCTCGCGTGAAACAAGTATCGACGTCCGCGCGCGAGCCCGGAACGCCACGGAGGGCGTTCCCTACAGAATCGGGCCAGGTGCCAATCGGTCCCTTCACGCCGCCGGAAGCGAGAACACCATCGCGGTTCCTTGCCGGCAGTCCGCATCGACGAAGACTTTGCCACCATAGTGTTCGATGATCTTGCGGACGATCGCCAGCCCCATGCCCGACCCCGACTCGTGCGCGCCGGGCAGCCGCTTGCCGGGCATGAAGATCTCCTCGCGCGATTCGGCCGGAATGCCAGGGCCGTTGTCGTGGACTCGCAACCAGGCGAAACGCGGCGACCCGTCGGAACGGGGTGGTGCGACGCGCGAGATCGTGAGCCGCGGCTGCTTCGGATCGCAACCGTGCCGCGCGGCGTTGCGAACGAGGTTGGTGAATACCTGCTTGATGCGGCCCTCGTTGCACCAGACCGCCGGCAAATCGCGGCCGGTTTCGAACTGGATACCACGTTCGGCGAGCAGCTCCTCTTGCTCGAAGAGCACATCGGCCACCAGTTTCGAAAGCTCGACGCGGGCCGGCTCCATCTGCACGCTCCCGGTGCGCGCCAAGGTCACCAAGTCGTCGACGAACCGCTTCGATTCCTTCAAGCAGGCCTCGACGTGGGTCAGCCCCTTGGTCAGGCCCGCCATCGGCCTCTCGTCGCACGACCGCTTGAGCTGGCGAAAGGAGCTGTCCAAGAGCATGAAGTTGGCACTCATGTCGTGCGACAAGGCACGGACGAAATGGTCGAGCTCGTCGTGGGTGCGGTGCAATTGACGTACGGTCGATGCTTGCTGGCGCCGTTGTCTCGCCGTGCGCATGGCCTGCGTAATCGCGCGTTCGAGCCCTTCCCAGGCCAGGTCGCGTTTGACGCAGTAATCGTGGGCTCCGCGCTTGATCGCTTCGGCGGCGATCCGCTCGTTCCCCTGCCCAGTCATGAAGATCGTGGCCGCATCGTGGGCCAGCTCTCTTAGGCCGTCGAGGACGTCGAAACCGTTCATGTCGGGCAGCAGGTAGTCGACCAGCACGAGATCGAACGACTCGCCGGCCAGCCGCGCCAGCGCCGTGGCGCCGTCTTCGACTTCGGCGACTTCGACGCCGCGGCCAAACCCGCGCCGCAAGAGCCAGGCCAGATGGACCCGGTCGGCCTCGTTGTCGTCGACCAGCAGCACGCGCCATGTGCGGCTTGCCGCCGGACGATGGGCGTCGATCGTTTCGATGACGGTGCTCATGATCAACCTCGTCCGGCCGCGTCCAGGGCCAATTCGCCACGTCGCGGCTGATCCGCCACGGCATGACGGGCCGGCGGCAACGTGAAGAAAAAGGTCGAGCCTCGCCCCAACGACGATTCGAGCCAGACGCGGCCGCCGTGCCGCTCGACGATCCGGCGGACGATCGACAACCCTGCCCCGGTCCCCTCGTATTTCCGCCGCCCGTGCAAGCGGCGGAACATCGCGAACACCGCCTCATGGTGCTTTTCGGCGATGCCGATGCCGTTGTCGCGGACGTAGATCGTCAACGGTACGCCTTCCAAGCAGCCGATTTCGACCATCGGCTGATCCTGGTCGTTGAATTTGAGCCCGTTCGAGATCAAGTTCGAGAGCACCATACCCAGGAGCGTGGGGTCGGCCTCGACCCGAGGCAGGATGTCCAATCGTCGCACCACGCCGCCGCGGGCGTCGATCGCCGGCCCGAGCGTTTCGAGCACGCCGTCGAGCACCTCATCGAGATCGGTGTCGGCGCATTCCGGCGCGCGTCCGGCGCGAGAATAGGTCAACAGGTCGTCGATCAATTCGTCGAGTCGTCGGCAAAGGGCCACCAGCGTGCTCATCATGCGGCGGCCGCTCTCATCGAGTTTGTCCTGGTACTCTTCGAGCTGGATGCCGCAGTAGGAACTGATGCCGCGGAGAGGTTCCTTCAAGTCGTGTGAGGCGACATAAGTGAAATCGTCGAGCTCCTGGTTGGCCCGGGCCAACTCGGCGGCCTTGGCTTCGAGGCTTTCAGTCACCGACTGCAGTCGCTCCATGTGGGCCCGCGTCCGGTCGTCGGCTTGCTTGCGGTCGGTGATGTCGCGAACTACCGTCGTTTGCATCGGCTGCTCGCCCTGGTGGTGCTCTCCGATCGACAGTTCGACAGGGAAGGTGGTGCCGTCGCGGCGGCGTCCGGTCGCTTCCAGGCCACTGGTGACCATGCGCCCGCCGGCCGTCGATCGTCGAGCGGAAAAGAGGTCGTCGCCGGCGACCGGTTCCCGCCGCTGGATGACTAAGGCAATATCGCGGCCGACGATCTCGACAGCCGAATAATCGAAGAGGCGTTCGGCCGCCGGGTTGAACGACCGCACGATCCCGAGATCATCGGTCGTGATCAGGCCGTCGACGGCCGTTTCAACGATCGCCCGCGTTTGGGCTTCGCTCTCTTGCAGTCGGCGGATGAACGGTTGGCTGGCGCGCAAGAGCAAGGTCGCGCCCGCGAAAATGATGACCGCAGTACTTAAGGCCGCGAACCGGAACGACTCGGCGGGTGGGCGTTGCACCGCCGCTTCGTCGGCGGGCGCCAAATGGTACGCGGTGACGGCGACCGCCGCAAACGATACACCTGACAAAACCAGCACGGACAAAATCAACAAGCGGCGGCGATCGTTCATAGGAAACTGCATCGTCCGGTAAACTCACAGCGAATTACCCAAACACCGCAATTTTCGTAATCGGCTGGATTATGTGGCATTTGCGTGGTATGTTCATTGCGGTGAGCACGGTGCTGACGGGTATTCCAACGACCCGCGGTCAGGTCGTCCCCCCGACTTGGGCTCCCGCCTTCCAGAAATCGCGCGGTGGCCGGAACGGATGCCCGGTCGCCTCGCGGATCGCCCCCCTGCGAGCTTTATCCCATGCGCCTTCATGCTCTCACCTTAGCTTCGCCTCGTGGATTGACCTGGCCTCTCGTGTGGTTGCTCGCCGCAGGTTGCAATCGTCCAGGCGTGGTTAGTCCCGGTACGACGTCGGCTGATTCCGCAAACACGGTCGTCACCGTAGCTTCGACGGCGACGAGCGATGAAGATGCTTTGCGCGAAAAGCTCGACCGCGTGATCGAGATGAACCGCGATCGCCACATGAGCCCCCAAACGAACAGCGCCTGGCAGATCGTCCACGGCGTGTTGGCCTATGGTCCCGATTTGCTGATCAACGACGACGGAAAGCTGGTGCCGGCGCTCGAATGGCTGTTGTCGGGTCACGAGCTGAAGGGCTGGGTGCTTGAGCCGGGCGAAAAGGGCCTGAAAGACATCGTCGATCCGGGCAGCAAGACCGGCGAGGGGCACGATGACCAGTGGCTCGGCTACCTCTCGCAGTGCGGCATGCCGGTCGAAACGCCGATCACCGTCCGCGGCAAGGATTATACGATCGCCGACCTGTTGACGCAGGCTCAATGGGACGTCCACGAGGGAATGGAG